>JAUVJT010000127.1 GCA_030592225.1 Candidatus Stahliibacteriota bacterium
GGTTGATAGAAGGTTTCGAGCAATTCCTGGGGCACAATGCCATGCTTGCCTATCTGGTGATGATGGCTCCCCGGCTGGTGGAGCTTCGTCGTGTCCTCAAACCGACAGGCTCCATCTATCTGCACTGCGACCCCACCGCCGGCCACTACCTGAAAATCCTCATGGATGCGGTGTTCGGGGTGAAGAGTTTTCGTAATGAAATCATCTGGAGAAGAACAGGTTCACACAACTCTGCTAAAAGATACGGGCCCAATCATGACATAATCCTCTTCTATACTAAAAGTGAAGAGTATACCTGGAAAAGAATCTATCGTCCGTATATGCAAGGACACGTTGATACTTATTTTAAGAAGAAGGATGAACGCGGCCGTTATTGGTCCAACGCACTTACAGGGAAAGGAACTCGAAAAGGCGAATCAGGACAGCCCTGGAGGAAATATGATCCTACAGCAAAAGGAAGACATTGGGCAATACCGGGTATTATTGCACAAGAACTTGGAATTGAAGATTTACCATTGATTGAGAAACTTGAAATAATGTACCAAGAAGGATACATCAACTTACCTAAAGGTAAAGCCGGAATGCCTGAATACAGACAATACTTACATCAATCCAAGGGTATGTTGCTCCAAGATCTCTGGACGTATCAACCACACACAAAAGGGGTACTCTTCGATTCTGGAGAGTGCATAGACGAAGATGTTCGTTGGATAGGGAAAAGAGGTGATCCTGAACGGCTAGGATATGAACCCCAAAAACCTGTTGGGATTCTTAAGCGCATCCTTAAAGCCTCATCCAACGAGGGCGACGTTGTGCTCGACCCGTTCTGCGGGTGCGGAACCACCATTGCCGCAGCCCAAGCCCTGAACAGAAAATGGATTGGTATAGACATAACCTATCTTGCCATAAACCTTATCAGGAATCGGCTGGCCGATCACTTTGCAGATGAAGTTGCCTACGAAGTTCACGGCGATCCAAAGGATTGGGAATCGGCCAGAGAACTAGCCCAAAAAACCGATGTGCCGCGTAAAGAATTTGAACTATGGGCGTTGTCTCTTGTTGAGGCTCAGCCTAAAGGCGATCCTTACAAGAAAGGCGGACCCGATCAAGGCGTTGATGGTATTATTCGATTTGAGGACGGGAAGAAACTCGGCAAGCTTAAATCCAAGCGAGTTATAATCCAGGTAAAGAGTGATAAAAATCCTGGTGTACCTTTTGTAAGAGATTTACGCGGCACGATGGAAAATGAAAAGGCTGTTATGGGTGTTTTGATTTTGCTCTACGAGCCTGGGAAACGCTCAACAATATACACGGTTGCCGCTGACGCAGGACTGTACAATTGCGAAATAATGGGCGGTAAGGATTACCCGAAAATACAGGTTTTGACGATTAGAGGATTGCTTGAAGAAACCGAGTTTCTGAAAATGCCAATTACACGAAGACCAATTCAACGCGCAGAGCGCATCCAGAAAGACAAACAGAAAAAGCTGGAAGTGTAAAATACCCCTCCCTCGATGGGACAGCTTTGGTAAGGACAACATCCGCACTAATAAAAAGGATTGATAAACGGGGTTACTGCAAGGGACGTAGTACCGTCGTGGGATAAAAAAGTTAAGGCCGGGCTTGCACCCGGCCTTTTGATTTCTTTGAATGGTTAGAAAACCTCAGAATTCGTGAATTCTAAAATCCGCCGTATCCGCCGCCACCGGGTGGCATGGGCGGCATGTCGGATTTCTCATCAGGCTTCTCGACAATCGCGGCCTCGGTGGTAACCAGCAGGCCGGCGATGGACGCCGCGTTCTGCAAAGCGGAACGAACCACCTTGGTGGGGTCAATAACGCCTGCCTTGACCAGGTCCTCGTACTCCAGACTGGCCACGTTGAAGCCGAAGTTGGCTTCCTCGGCGGTCTTGACCTTCTCAATCACGATGGAGCCGTCAAGTCCGGCGTTGACCACCAGCTGACGCAGCGGCATCTCAAGAACCTTGCGGACAAGATCAACGCCTGTCTTCTCGTCGGCCTTGGCCTTGGTGCGCACACTGTCCAGAGCCTTGGTGGCGCGAAGAAGAGCAATCCCGCCGCCCGGTACGATGCCTTCCTCAACCGCGGCGCGCGCGGTGTGCAGGGCATCTTCGATGCGGGCTTTCTTTTCCTTCATCTCGACCTCGGTGGCGGCGCCCACGTTGATTACGGCGACTCCGCCCGAAAGCTTGGCCAGGCGTTCCTGCAGCTTCTCACGGTCGTAGTCGGAAGAGGTATCTTCGATCTGACGCTTGATCTGTTCGATTCGCGACTGGATGTCGGCACGCTTACCCGCGCCTTCGACTATCGTCGTGTCTTCCTTGTCCACGGTAACCCGCTTGGCGGTTCCCAGGTCGGAAACCTGCACGTTCTCGAGCTTGATGCCCACGTCTTCACTGATCAGTCGGCCTCCGGTAAGGACACCGATATCCTCAAGCATGGCGCGGCGGCGCTCGCCGTAACCGGGAGCCTTGACCGCACACACGTTTAGGGTGCCGCGGAGCTTGTTCACCACGAGCGTGGCAAGGGCCTCGCCATCGATGTCCTCTGCGATGATGAGCATGGGGCGGCCGGACTGGGCGGTTTTTTCCAGTATAGGGAGAAGTTCGCGTGCGTTGGCGATTTTCTTTTCATACAGAAATACGTAGGCATTCTCCAGCACCGCCTGCATGTGTTCCTGTTCGGTGATGAAGTAGGGAGAAAGGTAGCCGCGGTCGAACTGCATACCTTCGACCAACTCCAGATAGGTATCCATGGACTTGGCTTCCTCGACGGTTATTACGCCGTCCTTGCCTACTTTTTCCATGGCGTCGGCGATAAGGTCGCCAATCTTGCTGTCGTTGTTGGCGGAGATGCAAGCCACCTGCGCAATCTCTGTACGGCCATCGGGCTTTTTGCTCATTTTGCCAAGCTCGCCCACTATGCCTTCGACCGCCATGTCTATTCCGCGCTTGAGAGCCATGGCATTGGCGCCCGCGGTAACGTTCTTCAGACCCTCACGGTAGATGTGCTCTGCAAGCAGGGTCGCGGTAGTGGTACCGTCACCTGCAACGTCGGATGTTTTGGATGCTACCTCTTTGATCATCTGGGCGCCCAGGTTCTCGAACTTATCTTCGAGTTCGATCTCCTTGGCAACTGTAACACCATCCTTGGTGATGGTGGGGGCGCCGAACTTTTTCTCTAATACAACGTTGCGTCCGCGCGGACCCAGGGTTACCTTGACCGCGTCGGACAGGGTGGTCGCGCCTTTAAGAATCGAGCGGCGCGCTTCTTCATCAAATCTAATTTCTTTTGCTGGCATCATTTCCTCCTTAGTCCACGAGCGCCATTACGTCGTCTTCGCGCATGAGCAGGAATTCCTTGCCTTCTATCTTGACTTCGGTTCCGGCGTACTTGTTGAAAAGAACGGTGTCGCCAGGCTTGACCACGAGAGGTACAATCTTACCGGCATCATCTTTGCGGCCCGGCCCCACCTCAATAATCTTGCCCTTCTGCGGCTTTTCTTTGGCGGTATCGGGAATGATTATTCCGCCGACCGTTTCCTCTGCCTCCAGACGTTCCACCAGGATTCGGTCATGAAGCGGTTTTATCTTCATCGTTATGCCTCCTTCGGCGATTGATGTTTAACGTTCTCAACGCAGCGAGAGCTACAATGCTCTTGGGTTTTACGTGAAGCTTAGATCTGCGCTTTGAATATTTCTAACTAATGGGCAGAACAGGACTTGAACCTGTGGCCTCCTGCTTGTAAGGCAGGCGCTCTAGCCAACTGAGCTATCCGCCCCGGGTTCGTCGGGTTTCGCCCGTCGAACATCAATTATAGTAAAAGATTGCGCTGCGTCAAGCCGACTATTTTAGTGTTAGCGGAAATGGTTGGGTGGCAAGCGCTGTAATTTCGATTTCTGTAATCAGGGTCGCTGCGATTCCAATAGCCACGCCGCGGTTGTCACGTCACTGTCTTTGCGACGGCAGTGCTCACTCCGACACCTGCGGATACAGCTCCAATTTGGGCATATTTTCCTTCAGGCGTTTAAGTCCGGCCTCCGTAACCCTAGTATCGATAAGATACAGCACCCTAAGGTTAGGAAAGCTCATGATGCTCTTCAAACCAAAATTGCTAACCTCCGTCTTGGTCAGTACCAACACTCGCAGGTTAGTCAAACCCTTAAGGTGTCTCAATCCAGCATCACTCACCTCGGTGCCCCGTAGGGATAACACTTCAAGTTTTGTAAGCGCGGCAAGATGCCTGAGTCCTCTATCGTCTATAAAAGTCGAGGATAAATCCAAAACCCTCAATTCAGAAAACGCCTTGAGTTTTTCTGCTCCCGCATTGCCTATGTCGGCATTATCAAGGAAAAGCATGTTTAATTTCGAAAGGTTCTGGAGGCAGGCAAGTCCTTCCGCTTCTATTTTGGAGTAGGTAAGGTCAAGTAGCCTCAGTTCTGTAAGTCCTGAAAGATGCCTGGTTCCCTCAGAGGTAACATCAGTCTTCCTTGTCAAAACCAGAGAGCTGCTGACATCCTTTCCGTATCGAAGTGACAGCATCCGCAGATCTTTCAATCCCGAAAGCCTGGGAAGATCAACCCCGGTAAAATCATAAAACGTCAACCCAACCAGTTCAGGGAACCTGTCCAGCTCGGAAAGCTGTTTCGGTCCCGCTAGCACTGTAACTATGGTAGCAGGGTCCTCAATCTTGGCCGCAGGGATATTTCTCAAATCGACCCCGCAAAGTTTGCCGTTGACCCACAAGCGACCGTTCTTCTCGCGATAATCAATGGAATCCTCGCCTTGCCAGGGGTAACCGTAGCTTGCCAAGACCAGGAAGAACTCGCCTTCCTTCCAACCGTAGATATCCCTTTCGTATTTGAGTTCCCCTTCGTTAAGGATGACTAACGTTCGCTTCTCCCCCAGCTTTTCGGTTTGTGTCTGGGACGCTTCTTTTTTACATGATACTGCGATTGGAACAACGATAAGAGTTACAATCAAAAGGATTGTGCTTTTTAAGCCTAGGTTTTTGGGCATCGAATCCTCCTTCAGGTTCTATTCATTGCGATATAATACTTATGAAACATTTGTTGTCAAGCTCGCAGGGATGAGGAATACTTCAACGTGAAATTTCACACCCGGGCAGGACTTCTTGCAGTTTGTCTACCCCGACATCGTCCTGAAAGTTTCAGTAAACCCTTGCAAAGCTCAGTCCTGCAACCTTTTTTTCTGTCCGCCGTCTAGCTTAGGTATACAAGAAATTGAAAACCTTAACCGAACCTTAGGAGGAAGTACAATGAAAAAAGCGGTTTTCCTGGTTTTGATTCTTTCCGTGGCCGTATTCGCCCAGGGCAAGGGTTACGGCGGATTCGTTATGTCTTACATGATGCCCGACCTGGCCGATCTCAGCTCCGAGTTCACCTCTCACGGTCTTCCTGCCATAGAGGATGAGGTTATCACCTACGGCGGCGGAGGCTGGGGCGGAGGCAAGCATCTGATGTTCGGCGGCTGGGGCTTCAGCGGCGGACGCAAGTTCGACAGCGACTCGGTATCGGTAAAGATGAACTACGGCGGAGGCTTCTTTGAACCCGGCTACTTCATCAACATCTACAAAGGCTTCGGCGTAATGCCATCGGTTGGTATCGGCGGCACCTGTGTAACCTTGAAGCTTCGCCCCAGACTGGGCGACGTGGACTTCGGCGACCTGCTGGATAATCCCGGACGAACCTCTGAAGTCTCCTACAGCACCTTCACCTTAGCGCCGAGCTTGACTATACTGATTCCGATTGAATTCATCGCCATCCAGATCAAGGGCGGATACATGTGGAGTCCGTTCGATGGCGAGTGGGAACTTGCCGACGGCGCCGACCTGCGCAAAGCACCCGAGATTAATCCCTCCGGCATCTACGCCCAGGCCGGACTGCTGTTCGGCGGCGGCTCAAACTAGCACAGACACCCCGACAAAATTAACAGGCCAGCCAAAAGGCTGGCCTTCGTTTCTGTTACCCTCTCCCTTAGAGACTATCGGATAAGTCCGAAAAACCACAGATTACACAGATTTCCTGCGAAGCAGGTTTTGGCAAGTTCTTCATTTGCGCAACTTACCTCTCTGGACTTTTTGGCGCTTAGTGTCTCGGAGCCTCTGTGGTTGGTTTTCCGACAACCTCCTTAGGGAGCAGGGTTAAGGGTGAGGGAAAACAAA
>JAUVJT010000105.1 GCA_030592225.1 Candidatus Stahliibacteriota bacterium
AGTGACGAGGATATCAGGTTGATAGAGTCAAGGCTTAATAACAGACCCAGGAAGTGCCTGGGTTTCAAAACACCCCTCGAAGTCGCTAACCTTAGTGTTGCACTTCAACGTTGAATGTAGGAGCATCTTCTTAACATATAACACAAAATTTCGATACGTTCCATCAATGAAACCACTCTCCCACAGTGATTCTCTAATTTTCCCATCCCATGGAGGAAAAATTTCGGGTCTTATGGCAAATAATATCTTAGAAACCGTAGTATGGCCAAAACCTTTCACTTTAAGCAACGTACTATAAATCTCATTCACAGAATCCAATTTCTCATCACATAAATCTGGAAGTGTGCCAGACGGAAGCGAATCGCCATGTTTGCCAAACCACTCTGCTATTTTTTCTAGAAAGTGTTCTCTCTTCTTATTATTTAGACGACATCCCCAATCATTCAGCCATTTAAACAGGGGTTCTCTATGTCTCGCGTTTTTTAAATCAAGAAATCTGCTTGTATCCTTCAGTAATTCATTGTAATCCCTATCCTGATTACTCATCTTATCATAGATATACGAACAAAAGGCTAAATCAAGTAATGTCATTCCGACCTCCTTATTACCCCATTATATCCTCCACCATCCCTTTGTCAACTATCCTTAACTGACGCAAACACCCTCACCCTACCCCTCTCCCTGTGGGAGAGGGAACTGCGACCTTTTTTGCTGGAGCAAAAAAGGAGCACATTACTAAAACCAGGTTCTCTTCCTGTAGTCCGCGTACTCAGGATACTTGGCAAGCAATTCCTGCTCCTCCAGCCATCGCCAGTAGAAAAGCTGGGCTATCCAGACCAACGACAGGCACAGCGTCACCAACCCGCGCGTAAAGAACGGCAAACCCACGGCCATAAGAAACTGCCCCAGGTACATGGGATGCCGCAGCCTGGAATAGATGCCTTTTGTGACCAGGAACCCCTTGTCTATTACACCCTGTTTGGCAACGTCGGAGAATATAAAAAGGCCTAAGCCGATAACGAACGCCCCGGCGCCGATGTATCGCGGCCAGCCGATGGATGAGATTTCTATCGGATCGGCAAAACAGGCAAATCCCCACGCCGCCCACATAAAGAACATGACGGCCATCATCAGAATGAATAGCCCCTTATTTTCACGCAGACCAGGCCTCTTACGCTTCAGAAACTCGTAGGCGGTGCGAACGACGCAAGTAAGCATCCAGATACCGATGGCTATAAAAAACCAGCCGGTGATATTTACGTCCATGTCAACCCCTTTTACGTCAAGTTATAAGATTGCCACGGTCGCCTACGGCTCCCTCGCAATGACAAAATGGGGAAGTCACTCCGTGTCCATCTTTTGTCCATCTTTTGTCCATCTTCTGACCACCTTTTGGGTAGCTTTTGACCAGCTTTTGTCCACCTTTTTGGAAGCGTTAAAGCAGCTGAACTCCGACCGAAAATCCAAGCCAGATGTCGGTCTCGTCGAAATCACCCAGGAGCAGGCCAAACATGCGGGCATCCTCGCCGTTCCAAGTATCGGAGTGCCATAGACTTATGACAGGCCCTGCGGTGATGGCCAGTTTGGGACCTATCTGCCAGCCGCCGGTGAAACGGAGCTTGGTAAGCATGTTCCCCTCGGATGCAAACGGGATGATGTCTTCCGCCACGTTATAATGGATGTAGTCAATGTCTGCAAACAACGCATTCTTGGGCAGATGCACGCCTATGCCCGCTCCGAATTTGTTCGTGGCTACCTCGCCAATGGGCTTGTACCCGTAGGCGATTACGGTGTAGACGCGCTTTGAACCCATCTTGACGCCAACGTTGGCAAGAGCGGTCTCGTCAGCCCAGACGTTTATGTGAAACTGCCCGTTGGCTACGAGATTTACCAGACCGATTGGCGCACCGTACATCTCACGGGCGATATTCACCACGCCGACCTGGGCCCCGGTTATCCTGTGGGCGACGTTGATAACACCAACCTGGGCGCCGGTTATCTCGCGGCTGAAATTGATGACCGAAAGCTGGACACCCTCATTGCTGTTGGCGTAGTTGAGCACCCCGGCAATCTGGACGTAGGAAGCATGGTTGGCCACCACGTTGCAGACCCCTGCGACGTGGCAGCCCAGAAGATCGGTGCCCACAATGTTGGTCACGCCTGAAATCTGGAAACCAACCATCTCTTCCTTGTTGATGTTGAGCACCGAGCCTATCTCGCAGCCGTACACCCTGCGGTTAAGCCCCCCGATTATGTTCAGGGAGAAGTTGGTTGTGGTGCTGTAGGAAATCGGCCCGTTGCTCGAGAACCCGGGGACGCACGAGACCGATACCGGCCTGTCCACCGGATCGGCCTGCGCCAGCAGCACGGTCGGCGCAAACGCCAAAAATACCGCCAATGACGCAACGCCTCTAATACTATTCGACTTTCGCATATAGCTCCTCCTTATCATAAGCTTTACAAGATTATAACACATCCTTTGGGGGGTGTCAAATGCCTGCAGAAATTAAGGATACGCTTACGACATACACCACCTCAATGTCACCCTAAACAGTTGACAGTTTGGTTGGTTCGCGTATAGTTACGTACGGCAAAGATCATAGAAGGAGGTATAGTGCCCGGACTTAAAGATGATTTACAAGGAGCGCTGGTACGCCTTAACCAGTCGGCTCCCGAGATAACGTCCTCGGCGTTTGTGAGCCTTGACGGGCTTATGCTGGCCTCAGCCCTTCCCCCCAGCACCAACGAGGACGCGATAGCCGCAATGAGCGCAACTATTTTGGGATTGGGGGAACGTACAACCAAGGAGTTCGCCGTAGGCGGACTGGAACAGGTTTACTTCAAGGGCAAGCAAGGTTTCATAATACTGCAGGCCACGGGCGATGACGGCATGCTGGTGGCGGTCACCAACGAAACCGCCAAGCTAGGCATATTGTTCCTTTTGCTGGCACGGACCGCAAAAGAGATACGCGCCCTGGTAAGCCGGGCAATTGCCCCAAAGACCTCTTTTGCCCCCACCCCTGCCCCTACTCAACAGGAAACGCCCCCCGATACTGCCGCAGGACAACCCGCATCCCCCTGGAATTCCTGAGTTAACTAATGCCAGAAGGGGCGGATAAAAAAAAGCCTGTCACGCAGCCGGATTTAAATATCGGCGGCTCACTGGGTGCCTTGCCGACCGAGAATCTGCTGCAGATGATAGGCAATCTCAGGCTTTCCACCCGACTGCTGCTGGAAAACTCCGACACCAAGAATTTTTGCATCCTGACTTTCAAGGAAGGAGAACTGGTGCCGGAGATCGAAAGTTCTCATTACCCTTCTCTAAATAAAGTGCTGGAGGATAACCCGTCTATTCCAGGGGGGCAACTGGCCGAACTGGCCGAAGCGCAGAGCGACCTGCCTTTCTGGAACCGTGTGCTGGTCGCCGGACTGGCCGATAGAGACATCCTTAAACGATATCTTGTTGATGGAATCCGCTTCACCCTGAGCCTTTTCCGCAGCCTGGCGGGTGTTCACTTCGAGCTTTCACCTCTCCCCATGAAGAAACTGGGGACCTCCGAAGGGTACTCTGTAACCAAGATATGCGCCCTGTCGCGCAAACCTAAGGGGATTCCGGAACCGCAGGCCAGAGAGCCGAAACAAGAAAAGCCCCGGGCAGAACCCGAAACCAGGAAAGAAGAAAAACCGCAGGCTCCACCACAGGCTGATTGTGAACCCTTCAAGCAGGCTCTTACCGATCTCATGCGCCAGCTCAAGGACGTACTGCCGGGTGCGCTGGCTTGTTACGTGATGGATTGCCTTGCGGGAAAATCTCTCGCCTCCTCCAGTACCTTGATGTTTGACGACCGCCCTGATTATCACGTTATCACCGACATGCTTTGCTCCCGCACCCACATCGACGAAACCCACTCATTGAAAACCAACGAACTCTATCTCCTTACCGAGGATTATCTTCTTGGAATCTGTTTTATTACTCCGACCCGGTGTGTGCTTGCCATATGCAAGCGCAACACACAACTCGGACTGCTGCTGACCGGCCTGCGTAAAGCAAAAGCAAAGGTAGTCAAAATTCTGGAAAAACCGCGCTCATGAAGCTTGCAAAGGTGGTAATAGTGGGTAAGGACGAAGCGGGCAAATCCACCCTCGTACAGAACATAATTCCCGGGGCCATGAACATAGAGCGCCAGGGCCGCACCATAGCGCTTGATTACGGCAACAAGGAACACAAAGGCTACAAGCTGCACCTGTTCGGCACGCCGGGACAGACCCGGTTTCGCATCGTTCGCGACATAGTGGCACGGGGGATGGACGTGGCGGTTTGGGTGCTCGATTACTCCCGCCGGTTCGACGAGAGGGACCAGGAGATACTGGATTTCCTGAACGAATCCGGGGTGCCTTTTATTGTCTTCGCCAACATAAAGCCGGGGGTGCAGAAGGAACGCCGCAAGGTGACCCGACTTATAGGGGAACCCGAGGGACTCAACGGGATAATCATCGGGTCTGCAAAGTCAGGCTTCCGGGTCGCCGAACTGCTGGGTGAGATAGTGCGAGTACTCTCCGCAGATGACTCCACGATAAGCAAAACAACCACTCCTCAGACGTCGGCAGACTAGCTCACCTTAAAATAAACCAGGCCGCAACCGCCGGATGGATTTGGAGCCGGAGATTCAGGTACGCTTCGCCAGGCGCCCGGCTCGCATGGACGAGAAAACAATGGAGAGGAGAAAAACCAGAACCCCCAGAATCACGATTGCAGCGCCGGAGGGAATGTCCAGCCAGTAGGAAAGCATCAGGCCACCCACGGTATAAGCCAGACCCAAGATCAAGGATAGTGCCAGAATCACCCCGTAACGGCGGCTCCACTGCCGCGCGGTGGCCGCGGGGAGAACGAGGAGAGCTGAGACCAACACGATGCCCACTATCTTTATGGAAACGACGATGCCCACCGAGAGCATTCCCAGGAGGAGGTAGAACAGGAAGGTCTCCGGGATGCCGGATGCGCGGGCAAGTTCGGCGTCAAAACTCGTGGCCAGAAACTCCTTGAAGAAAAGCGTCAACAGTGTAAGGATAACCAGGGCAACGATGCCGATTATCCACAGGTCGGCGGCGCTGACCGCCAGGATGGAACCGAACAGGTAGCTCATGATGTCGGCGGTGTACCCCGGTTTGAGGGCGAGGAACAGCACCCCCAGTGCCATACCTGCGGCAAAAAAGATGCCGATGGCGGTGTCTTCCTTGATTTTACCGCGACGGGTTACCGCCCCGATGCCCAGACCCGCGGCCAGGGAGAACACCGCGGCTGATGCGAATACCGGCACTCCCAGAAGCTGACCCAGAGCCACCCCGCCGAACGCGGCGTGCGCGATTCCCACCCCGATAAAGCTCATCTTGCGAAGCACCACGAAAAAACCAAGCATGGAGAGGAGGATGGAAACAAAAACGCCCGCGATTAAGGCTCGCACCATAAACGCTGACTCGAACATCAATCTTTCCCTTCTGTTGAGTCGGATTCGCTGGGGTGTTGGGAAGGAGGTGTGGGTGTTGCGGGTGTTATCTCCTTGCGACCGGAGCGTATGCTCCGGCTTATTGTGGGAATGCCCCGAAGGGGTACGGGTGTTACGGGGTGGGGAGAGACCATGCGGTGTGGCACCTTGCCGTGGAACACCGCTTCCATTTGGCTGCCGTAGATGCGCTGGAAGTGCTCCTCGTCCCACACGTCCGCCGGGCAGGCGTGCAGATGCAGACCCCCGTCTACCATACACGCCACGTCGTCGGTAAAGCGGGGCACCACCGCAAGCTCGTGGCTGGCGATGATGACCGAGAGTCCCAACTCCTTCTGGAGGTCGCGGATAAGGGAGTAGAAGTTATCCTTGGCTTCTACGTCGGCGCCCGAGGTTGGCTCATCGAGCAGAAGAAGCTTTGGCTCACCGGCCAGGGCCCGGGCTATGGCCACCCTCTGCCTCTGTCCCCCGGACAGTGCGCCAAGATGACGCCGGACGTGACCACCGAGTCCCACTTTTTCAAGCATGTCACGGGCGATTTGACGGTCTCGTCTGCCCGGCCGCCTGATGAGTCCAAGTAAGGGGTAACGTCCCATAAGCGCCACGTCCAGAGCACTTACCGGGAAGCTGGAGTCGCCGCCCGATTCCTGGGGAACGTAGCCTATCTCCGAACGCCTGAGATTATGATAGGAGACCTTGCCGGCGCTGGGTTTAATGAGACCGAGGATGACCTTGAGCAGCGTGGTCTTGCCGCCCCCGTTGGGTCCGATAACCGCCATTGAACAGCCCGCCGGGATATCAAGATTGAGCGCCGTAAGCGCGGTAACGTCTTCGTAGTGGACAGCCACGTTTTCAAGACTGACCAGCGGCTTGCCTTTCATTTATCCCCCATTGCTTCTGAGAGCGCCTCAAGATTACGGGTCATCATCTCGACGTAACTCTCCTTCTGTCTGCCCAGAGGATCGAGGAAAAGAACTTCGACTCCGGCCTCCCGGGCAATCACCCGTGCCGCTTTGGGCGAAAGCTGAGGTTCTGCGAACACGGCTTTTGCCCCGGATTTACGGACGGCCTCGATGACCTCCGCAAGGTGCCGGGGCGTAGGCTCCTTGCCCGGGGACTCGGCAATCACCGCGACGCGCTGCAGGCCGTATCTCCGCGCAAAATACACCCATGCAGGATGGAACGAGACGTAGGCTTTGGAACCGAACCCCTTGACCGCTGTCCTGATTTCGGCATCCAGCGAATCCAGCTCGGCAAGGTAGCCGGAAAGATTCTTCTCATATTCCGCTTTGCCTGCCGGATCCAGCTTGGCAAGTTTGGATGCGATTGCACTGGATATGACCTTGGCGTATACCGGATCGAGCCACACGTGGGGATTGGCGCCTTCGCGGCGCTCGACCTCGTGTTCATGGGATTGGCCTTCGTAGATGAGTTCGATTCCATCCAGCTCCGCAGCGGTGATGACGGGAACGTTTGAGGGTAGAAGTCCATCGATCCAGTGGTCTGCATCAAGCCCGATGCGTATTACCAGATCGGCTTCGGATGCTGCCCTGGCCTGCGACGGGGTGGGTTCAAATGTGTGGGGCGACGCGCCCGGCGGGAGAAGGTTTGTGACCTGCACCCCCTCACCGCCAACCTCGTGCACGAAGTCTGCCAGAGGCGGGATGGTGACCACTACCTTGATTTTATCGGTTGTAGAAACGGACGATTTGTGCTTACAGCTTAAGACGCCAAGCACGCTCAAACCGATGACCAACAGAGCCGCCATGCGCCGCATTCGTCTTCCTGGATACATGACTAATAGCATAGGACGCGAAGCGAAGATGTCAAGCGCTTGAACGGCACAGTCCGCGCCCTAAGATTGAAAGACGTGGGTTCAATAATGAAGTGCAACACCTTGGAAAACGAGAGGGATTTCGTTATCCTAAGGATGTATGTACAAGGAATACCATCATTTGAGTTTGAAGGAGCGGGAGGGTATAGATATG
>JAUVJT010000239.1 GCA_030592225.1 Candidatus Stahliibacteriota bacterium
GAAAAAGTAAAGTACAGCCCTTCTCGAAGTAATGAAGGGTCGGCACTTTCCGATTTAAGGTTAAGCTTTCGCTCCCCAATAACCGGATGCACATTCGGGAAACGAATTTTCCATGCCATCTTGGTTCCTATCGTACGTTCGTGATTGCCCCGGAACCGGACCCCAGCCGAGCAAGCAGCGTCCTGGTAGCAAAACGTACACGGAGTGTATTCATCTGAGTATATACTTTGCCACATCGTATCCAATTTTTCAGGGATAATCTCCAGAGAGTAATAAGGTAATCGAGAGTTTCTGGAATCTAAGGGTATACCTGACAACTCTTTCGAAGGCTTGCCTTCCCCTCCCCGCACGTCCACTGATGTTACATAATAGGTATAGCTTTTGTAGGGCGTTACTTCCCGGTCAAAATAACGAGCCGAGTGGATTGTAGAATCGTTAAGACGCGTGAAGGTGCCACCTTCAGATATGTAAAGGTTGTATCCTGCAACCGTTTGTTTTCCGGAATGCGCCCAGATTAAGGCATTCATGCCGTAGCTGGGGATTATCTCAAACTCATCCGGCGGAGCGGGTAGGGGAGCGGTAGTATCCAGAGGTAGAACTCCAAGCGCCACTATCTGGGCGGTGGGCCAGGGTCTTCCCCAGTAGCGTCCCTGAAAGTCAAGATTAAGCTGATTATCACTTACTTCTATCAGATAACGATGGATGATAAGATGAAGCCGTCCCGCCTCATCGAATATGGAGAAGTTCTCAAGGAGCGTGTTATCTTCCCCACTTACATCAAAAGGGAAACTTTCCTTGAAGCGTCCGTAATGATCACAAAAGTAGAAAGTAACTACGTATCTTCCTGAGGGAATATCAAATAGATACTCGAATTCTTTCCCGGAGTGACGTGTGTGCAATAATTCGCGATCGTATTTCTCAGGCATATAATGCACAGACCCGTAAGTAAAACTTTTTTCACCGCCACCCATATATCCATAGCCTGCAGCAGCCGAGTATTCAACGTCGGGCAGGAAGTAACGACCGAAGCGATCGTAGTACTCTTCGCCCCCGCAGTTTACCCAGATTTCCTGCGCCGCAAGTGATGCAAAAACTCCTAACATCGTTGCGAGCAGAATACCTCTGATTGGAGACATTCCGAAGCCTCCCTTAGGATTTCCCTTCTTTGACATTATATAGAATAATAAAGGGAAGTGGAGCCTTTGTCAAGGTTACCCTCCTCTCCCCCCCTTGACTTCCCGCGCGAATTAAGTATAGTTTTTAATATGTGGCGGAGAGAGAAGACTACAGGAGAAGATAGTCATCCATATCCGGGTAAGTTGATAGCGGTGGAAGGACTGGATGGGTCGGGTAAAACTACCCAGATTCATCTACTCAAACGCTGGCTTGAGATATCGGGCTATCGCGTGTTCTTTACCGAATGGAACTCATCTATTCTGGTCAAGAAAGCTACCAAGAAAGGCAAGAAGCGGCAACTACTTACGCCAACCACGTTTAGCCTGATTCATGCGACCGATTTTGCCGACCGCTACGAGTGTCAGATTCTACCAATGTTAAAGGCGCGCTACATTGTGCTGTGTGATCGCTACCTCTACACCGCCTTTGCCAGGGATTCGGTGCGCGGCTGTGATTCCGGATGGCTTCGGAGGATTTACGGATATGCGGTAAAACCGGATATCACGTTTTACTTCCACGTATCCTTTGAGGTGGCAATAGACCGTATCCTTGCGGGCAGGCAAAAACTTAAATATTTTGAAGCAGGTATGGATATGGGGTTTTCCGACAATCTGGAAGAGAGCTTCCGTATCTTTCAGCAGCGCCTCAATGAGGTTTACGAACAGATGGTTGAGGAATTCGAGTTCGTCGTTGTGGACGGTCAGGTAGACGTTCATGAAAAACAGCGCCGGATGCGGAAGATTGTCTCCGAGCAGATTGATCTTTCACGCTACAGACGCAGGGTAAGGTGAGGTTATGAGACAAACCTATGGGGTAGTGCCGCCCGGGATAAATCTTGAGAATCTCTCCGGTCGTTTGATCGTAATCGAAGGAGCGGATAGCGCAGGGCGTTCCACCCAGATTAAGCTGCTTGCCGAATCACTGGAACACAAGGGCTATGCCTGTGTTCAGACCGGACTCAAACGCTCAAGCCTGATCGCCGAGGAACTGGAGGAGGCCAAGCAGGGCAATGTGCTTTCTCCGCGCACCCTTACGCTTTTTTACGCCACCGATTTCGCCGATCAGTTGGAGAATACCATTGTCCCGGCACTGCAGTCAGGCTTTATCGTTATCGCAGACCGTTATATTTACACACCCATGGCGCGTGATTTGGTAAGGGGTGTTGATCCCGAATGGTTGCGTTCCATCTACTCGATAGCTCTTGTTCCCGATGCCGTTTTCTATCTTTCGGTTTCCCTGTCGAACCTGATGGAGCGGGCCTTGATTGGTGCTGACAGATTGAATTACTGGGAGTCAGGCATGGACATGGGGCTTTCACGCGACTGGCATGAAAGCTTTATGCGTTACC
>JAUVJT010000205.1 GCA_030592225.1 Candidatus Stahliibacteriota bacterium
GGAGAAGGGCGGCGGGGCGGGCCGGGTGTGGGGATACTGCGATTAAGTCACGCGGCTCTGCATGTTGCGTGGCTTCACGTGAATGATGCCTGACCTCACGAATGGCCAGAAGCTGATCCCTGAGCAGGCCTGCGACCTCGAACTGCTGCGCCTCGGACGCGGCCCACATACGTTTCTCAGTCTCCTTTTCGAGTTGCTCGGAACGTCCCATGAGAAATTCGATGAGACCCTTGAGCTGAATCTGATACTCATCCCTGGGAAAACTCTTCTTACAAGGTGCGGAGCATAACTTTAGCTGGAACAGGAGACAGGGACGGTCAGGCCGGTCATGGGGCAAGTCGTATTGGCAGGTGCGTATCTTGAAGATGCGCTTGACCGCATCCAGGGTACGGCGCAGGTTCTTTGCAGATGAGTAGGGACCGAACAACAGATTGCCGTCACGGCGCTCGTTGCGGGTAACGTAGATTCGAGGATAGGATTCCTTTATTGTGATTTTGAGATAGGGGTAACGCTTGTCGTCCCGGTAGCGAATGTTGTAGCGGGGTTTGGACAATTTGATGAGGTTTTCTTCGTATATAAGGGCTTCGGCCTCGGTAGTGGTCAGGGTTACCTCAAGCTGAGTTGCCTTGGGCATAAACGCTCGAGCCGGCTGCGCTGAAGGAGAAAGGTAGGAACCCAGGCGATTTCTGAGATCGGCAGCCTTGCCCACGTAGAGAACGCGGTTGCGCGCGTCCTTGAAAACGTATACCCCGGGTTTGTGAGGGGCTTGCCTGATTGATTCCTGAACAGCCTGGTTAATCACGTATTAAAACCACAGATTGCACAGATTCGTAGGGGCGAGGCACGCCTCGCCCTTGTAATTTGGAATGCAACAATCGCAACGTATACATACCTTATCTTCCACGATTGCTTCTCGCTTTGTGTTCTTTGTGTGCTTTGTGGTTGATTTTTCATTCCGACACCGGAGCCAATCACCCTTTGATGACTCCCAGGGGTCTCATGCGTGCTACTTTTTCCGAGATGCCCGCGTTGTGCGCCACCTCCACCACTTCATCTATATCCTTGTACGCCTCAGGGGTCTCCTCGGCCAGGGTCTTGGTGGACGCCGAGAGTATGAGGATGCCTTCCCGTTCCAGACGGGACTTCACCTCGTGTCCGCGGACGGTTTTGAGAGCCTTGGTGCGCGACCACACCCTGCCCGCACCGTGACAGGTGGAGCCGAAGCTTTCCGACATCGCCTTGGATGTTCCGAGCAGAACGTAGGAGGCGGTGCCCATGTCGCCGGGGATGATGACTGGCTGGCCGATGTCTCGATAATCGGAGGGTACGTCAGGATGCCCGGGACCAAACGCCCGGGTTGCGCCCTTGCGGTGTACGCACAGCTTTCGGGTCTTGCCGTCAACCTCGTGCTCTTCGAACTTGGCGATGTTGTGCGCCACGTCGTAGACCAGGTGAAGTCCAAGTTTGGCCGCACCCATGCCGAAGGTCTGCTCGAATGCCTCCCTTATCCAGTGCATTATCGCCTGCCGGTTAGCCCAGGCGTAGTTGGCCGCCCCTGCCATTGCTCCGAAGTAGGCCTTGCCCTCAGGTGAGGAGATGGGCGTGCAGGCCAATTGCCTATCAGGAATGGACAGGTGATACTTCTGAACCGCCTTGCCCAGACCCTTTACCGCATCGTCGCACACCTGGTACCCGAACCCGCGCGATCCGGTATGAATCATCACGACGACCTGACCTTTACGCAGCCCCATGATTTCTGCCGCTTTCTCATGGTAGATTTCGTCAACTACCTGAATTTCAAGAAAGTGGTTACCCGCACCAAGGGTTCCTATCTGTGCAAGTCCGCGCTCAAAGGCTCTATCCGACACTGCAGATGGATTGGCACCTTCCAGAAAACCTTCCTCTTCGGTATGGGATAAATCCTCGTTCCAGCCGTAGCCTTTGTTCACAGCCCAGCGCGCACCATCGATCAGCACCTTCTGTAATTCACTGCGGGATATGCGGATGCGTCCCTTCTTGCCCACCCCGGCAGGCACGGCGTTGTAGATGGCCTGCATCAGGTTTCGCAGACGAGGCTTGAGTTCCGGGACATCGAGGTCGGTACGCATCAACCGGACCCCGCAGTTGATGTCGTAGCCTACGCCGCCCGGTGAGATGATGCCGTCTGAGAGGTTGAACGCCGCCACTCCGCCGATGGGAAACCCGTATCCCCAGTGGATGTCAGGCATGGCCATTGCCGAACCCACTATACCAGGCAGGTACGCCACGTTCTCCACCTGCTGGGGAGCGTTGTCCTTAAGGAGTGTCGGAAGAAGCTTGTCGCTGGTAAAGATGATGCCGTCGGTCAACATGCCGCCCCTACGGGGAATGCGCCACCGGTTGGCATCCATCCGCTCCAGCTTTCCCTGATAGCCTTGCTTTGTGTTGCTCATGGGATGATTATAGAAGAGCGCGGTTGCAGTGTCAACCTTCCTTGTTTTCCCGGGTTGACCATGCACGGTTTGCGGGTAGGGTTAGTGATGCCTGCCGCACCTTTAGTCGTTATCTTAGTCCTGAGTATACGGTGATATAGCGCAAGTGCGCTTTTTGATAAGGGTTGACAAGGGGGGATGGATTGGTTATAGTTTTGGGTTATGAGAAGCAACGTATTGCAGTCTACCGTCCTGATTTCGCTTCTACTTGCGAGTATAGCGACTGCTACTGAGAAAGACACTTTGTGGGAGTTCGTCTTTTCTGACAGCCTCCTTTCTTCTAATATAACTACTCTATATCAAGTCGGCCAAGTCCTTTATGTAGGAACTGATGCGGGGTTGAATTGGATTCAAGGGAATCAAATTCGCAAGTTTGATCCATTTAGCGGACTCCCTTACGATTCAATTGTAGATTTTGCTTACGGGAAGAAGAAAGGGAGACTATGGTGTATTGCCGATGGGAAAGTTTATGTCTACAGACAAAGATATTGGTTTGAATGCGTTTTGGAAGACCTAGATATACATACCGGAGGACGAGCAACTTCACTTGAGATGGGTGTAACTGATATTACGATTGCAACAAATCGTGGTAGGATATATTCTGTGAACACAGAAGACTCGCTTAATATAGATACCCTTCCTGTACCGGACAATGAAATGTTAGATTCGATTATAGCAGTACATGATACTACTGCCCTTGATTCTATATATCGAAGTTTAACTAGAATAAGGGTAACAGAGTGGAAGACCCTGGGAAGTGGAGATGAGATAGTTGATATTGCTCATTGGAAATGGGGAATTTATTATTTGGCTACCACAAGTGGCTTTTGGAGATATAATAGTGAGAAGGTTGACCCTGAGTCCATGTTTAAGAAAGCTGGAGTGGAGGTCGCATCAGGTAGGCTCGGTGGCGTGTGTGTAGAAAGGGAGTCTGATTCCGCTGTATGGTTTGCAGGTGCTTATTTAATTGGAGAGATTAATCCTCATATCTCAGCCGTGAGGGCTGAAACGCTAAGAATCCAAGAGGTCAAGGATTTCGCGGTGGATTCTTCAGGGCATCGTTGGTGTCTTGCCACAGATACTCTGTTTGAGATTTATCCCGATACGTTAACTTTTGTCAAGCATCCCCTTCCTGATTCCTTCAGAGGCTACAGTCTCAATACCATTTTAGCAATACCGGGTGACACGCTTCTTTTGGGGTCGAGTCAGGGTTTATTTGCATTCAAACCTGCTAGGCCCCCCATAACAATTAGAAGCATTGAACTAATACCAGAAAGAGACACAGCAAC
>JAUVJT010000063.1 GCA_030592225.1 Candidatus Stahliibacteriota bacterium
ACCACCGACGTCAGGGGTGCGTCGAATATCGAAGACGCCGGATTGGAGGTGATATCAACCGATACCAGCGGTTCGGTGCTGTACTCAAGAATCCCGGAGAGCGCGCCCTGGGCCGCCTTTTGGAACGCGGCGTTAACCTGCTCAACAGTCGTCGCTTTTTCAACCACCGCGGTGAAGTCAACAATCGAAACGTCGGGAGTTGGGACTCTTATTGCCATGCCGGCAAGCTTGCCTTCAAGATGCGGCATCACCTTGGTTATGGCCTTTGCAGCGCCGGTGGTGGTGGGTATCATCGAAAGAGCGGCCGCTCTTGCTCTTCTCAGGTCTTTGTGGGGAGCATCAAGAATCTTTTGGTCGGCGGTGTAGGCGTGCACCGTGGTCATAAACCCCTTCTGGATGGTAAACGACTCGTCGAGCACCTTGACAACCGGGGCAAGACAGTTGGTGGTGCAGCTTGCGTTGGAGACGATGTGATCCTGTGTCGGATCATAGGAGGTGTGGTTCACGCCCATCACAAACATGGGCACCGGCCCTTTGCCCTTGGCCGGAGCCGAGATTACCACCTTTTTTGCACCCGCTTGTAAATGCGCCGAGGCCTCCTCATAGGTTCTGAATATTCCGGTTGCCTCGACCACTATATCCACCCCAAGGTCGTTCCAGGGCAAGTCAGCCGGGTTTTGCTCGGCCAGAACCTTGACGTGACGGCCCTGGATGTTGAACCCGTCACCGGCGGCGCTCACGTCAAGCCTTTCAGTACGGTGGACGGAGTCGTAGGCTAGGAGGTGCGCAAGGGTCGCGGCGTCGGTTACGTCGTTTACTGCCACACACTCAAGGTTCTTATCCTTAAAGGCGCTTCGGAAGAACAATCGGCCTATTCTGCCGAAGCCGTTGATGGCTACTCTTACCGCCATGAATCCTCCTTGGTTTTCGCGTTACTGCGATTCCTTAAAGTGAAAAATACTTTACAAACTCAACGGGAGTAGGATAAGACGAGATTTCCTCAATCTCTTTCTCCTTTGTTTTGATCCACTTCTGGATTAATCCGGCGGGAAACATATCTTGCTGGGTAAGGAAGGAAGAATCGGTCGAAAGAGCCGCAAGCGCTTCGGTGAGATTTGCCGGCAGGCGAGGAAAGCGGTTGTCATCATCCTGGGGTAAATCAGCAACAAGCGGGCCGGGATCGAAGTTCTGGTTTATTCCATCCAGTCCGGCGAGAAGGATGCCTGCCAGGGCAAGATAGGGGTTGGTGGTGGCGTCGGGAACCCGGTACTCGAATCTGAGGTCACTTGCTCCTCTCACATAACCCGGAATTCGCAGGGCCGCCTTACGATTACCGCGGGAATGAAAAACACGGGAAGGCGCCTCCATGCCTCCCTTCAGACGCAGGTAAGAGTTGGTGGAAGGATTGGTGAATGCGCACAACGCCCGCGAGTGTTTGATTATGCCGCCCATGAACGCCAGCGCGGTTTCGGACAGTTCGTTTTCATCCTTGTTTGAGGCGAACACGTTTTTGTCATTTTTCCATAACTGGATGTGCAGGTGCATTCCGCTTCCCGCCTCGTCAGGCAGGGGTTTGGGCATGAAGGTTGCAGCGAGACCTTCGGCTGCCGCGTGATTCTTGATTATGTACTTTACGGTTTGTATGGCGTCGCCGGTATCTTCCGCTTTGAGAAAGGCGGTTTCAATCTCGACCTGGGCGTAGCGTCCCACCTCGTGGTGGTGGTATTTGATTTCTATGCCGGCATCCTGTATCAAGCTGACTATCTCGCTGCGCAGGTCGGCGGTGGTGTCCGCAGGCGGGATTATATGGTAGGCGTTTGAGATGCCCAGGGTGCTTTCTTCCTCGCAGGTAGAAAGCGTGTATCCACAGGAGGTTTTGTCGAGCACGAACTCGGCGTCATCGAAGACGTAGAATTCAAACTCGGGGAGTATGAGTATCGCATCGGCAATGCCCTTTGCGCGAACCAGTTTCAGCACCCTTCCCAGGATGTTGCGGGGGCAGGCCGGGAATGGAGTGGTTCCGTCCGGTTGGTATATATCGCCGTAAAAGCTCACTGTAGGGCGCTCATAGAAAGGGTCAATCATTACGGTTGTGATGTCGGGTTTCACGATGAGGTCAGATTCCACCGCGTCCCTGAACCCTCCCAGGGATGAGCCGTCAAAGCCTATTCCCTGGGTCAGGGCAGTTTCCAATCTGCCTAAAGGGAAGGTGATGTGGTGAAGCCTGCCTTCGAGATCGGACAGTTTGATATCGGCGAACTCCACACCGTTCTCACCCAGTTCTTTTATCAAATTCTGCACTAAAACTCCTGTGTGATTTGGAAACGGATGCTTCTTGTCCAGCCCTCGGCAGGGTCGGTCAACAGGTCTGCCAGCAGGAACTCCGCACCGGTTCCTTCATAAATCTCCCATTCAAAAGATAGCCCGAGGTTGAGGACGTCAACCTGTCTCTGAGGATAGACGGTCAGCTCAGGGGTTATGCTGAAGACATCACCGAACACAAGGCCGGATACGGCGTACAGGTGAAATGCCTGTTCGTCAATCATATCGTAGCCTGCGCCCAGGGCAAGGTCAAATGCCATCCATCCCGCAGGTATCTCTTTACCGGCCGCCAGGTAGAATCCGGCCTGGTTGACGTTTATCGCCCCCACCGGGTTTTGCGAATCAAATCCAATAGCCAATGCAAAGGGAAAGTTGTACTCATCGAATATGGCGACCTTTGCCTGTACCCCGGGATTGGGGGGGATGGGATACCACTCAATAGGTCCCGATCCGATTATGTTTCCACCGCCATAGGAGAGTCCTATCTGGAAACGGTCAAAGAATCCCACACTCAACCCGGCGAGAAGTCCGCCGCCCGGGGCAAGGTGCAGTCCTACTCCGTAAGAGCCATGAGGCATCACGCGGGCATCGGGACGGTGCACGCAGTAGGATTGGGCCAATACAATAGAAGCCGCTGTCAGGAACAACAGCAGGGAATAAATACACCGATTTTGATTCATAGACGTATCTTATTCCTGAGATTAAGGATGTCAACCCGATTAAGGTCGCTCTGATTTTTGAGGTTATTTATGAATTCACAGGGACTTACAATAAAGCCGCTTAAAATGAGAAGAGAAGATCAATCACGGCAAAGATGGCCGCGATTCCTGCAATCATCAGGGTAAAAATAAGCATGGCAATAAGCGTGCCTTTTGGGGAACGCTTGCCTTGTTTTGGTGTATCGTTATCGTTCATACCCATCGCGACCTTATTTCAGGCTGCAGATAAGTATCATGATTAGCCAGATAACCACCATTACCACTATCCACGCTGCCGTTTTTTGGGTTTTCTTTTCCTTCCGGGGTGCAGCCTGAGGCCGATGATTTGCCGCGTAAGCCTCGGCTTCTCTTTTTTGTTCTGTCTTGAGGTCGGCGTAGAATTCCTCAAACTTTTCTGTTGCGCTTGCCGTACTGGGAGGCGGTGCAGCGTCTACTCCTTCGCTGACATCTATCTCTTCGAGTACAAGTTGATCGGCTTCGATGGATACCTCTTCGCTGGTCTTTTCACGTTCCGTGCGCATGGATTCCAGAAACCCCCGGGCGCGCCTTGAAGGTTCCTCCAGATTATCTGCATACCCGGCACGTTCTGCAGACTCATCTGCAGCCCGATCTTCCTCGACTACAAACACTTCATGACATTGCCGGCACATCCTGAAATTGGTTCCCCAGTCGGATAAATCTTCAGAGCCGCACTTGGGACAGCAGATGGTTTTTTCACTCATGACTTATTCTACGCATGGGCGCTTATGCGTCAAGCTGTTTCTATCTTTTTCGGGGAGAAGGCGTCTTTTTGCATCAAATCAGGCTTCTTATGGGGGGTGCTGAATGACGGTATCCATGCGATGTGAATTGCCAAACGATTTGTAAGTAATAAAAAAGGCGCCCCTTGATACAGAGGCGTTCCTTTTTAAATGTTCTGGATTACTTCTTAGACCACAGGGCGAGTTTGTTGCCAAGGGAATCGGTGAACTCAGCATAGTAGCCGTACTCGTCGGATATTTTGGTCTTTGGAGTTACTATCTTGCCGCCGCCGGCTTCTATCTCGGTAAGCTTGGCTTCTATGTCGTCAACTCCTATGTACAGACCCACACCTTCGGTGGCTGGTTTGTCTGATTTGGTGAACCCGCCGCCTACACCTTTATCCGGCGGTGTCCACGTGGCATAATCCATGCCCGGCGTCATGTCTACTTTCCAGCCGAATACCTTAGAGTAGAACTCCTTGGATTTTCCAAAGTCGGTGCTGGGTATCTCGATATGTACGATTTTGGACATCATTCCTCCTTTAATCTTGTCCTCTGCGTTTTTGCGCTGGCATCGTCGTTGCCAGGAGGGTGTTTGAGAATGACTAATAAACCACAGATTTCACAGATGACAACTCGTTTCACTCGTTTTTCTACGGTAACGCAGATTACAACTCCTTACAGTCGTTTTCCTTCGGTGATAAAGAAGTTGACCTCGGTAAGTCATGGCAATACGTATCTTATCTCTGTGTACTTTGGTATTGACTTTGTGTCTCTGTGCCTCTGTGGTTAATTTCAGGCACCTTCCTAGGGTTTCCAGCGCTTCAGGTTCGAGAGTATTCCTGTAATCTCAGGTTTGGCCTGTTCCGCGGTCAGGTTCGGTCTTTCGGTCCACTGGCCCCAGTGGGGGGCAAGGTAGTTGACCATGCCTTCCATACCCATGTCAGGCGCAGTGAACTGTCCTTTCTGGTAGCAGTGGGTGCAGTAATCCTTGCTCGCTGAACCGTCCGCCTCGGTGCCGAAATCTTCGGGTTTGCCCATCGGCATTGAACAGCTCTGGCAAAAGGGGCCTTCGGGAATCTGCATACTGTTTCCTCCTTAACATGTGTTAATGTAAACTAACGTATCTAAACTATACTCAGGAAATATATTTTGTCAAGTGCGCGGCCTGGTTTTAAGTCCAGATTTGTCTGGCGTGCCAGCGGCGCAGACTGGAAATAAAGTAGTTGGCGTCTACCAAGGCATCCCTGTAGGTCAGGTGCTTTTCCTTCATCCATATGGGGAGTATCCGCGCAACTATCTGCCAGCGCGTGAGATTTGGTTCGGTAAATTGTCCGTTCCTGTAGCAATGGCTGCAATAATTCTCATTTCTGCAGCCGTCGCCCTCACGCCCGTAATCTTGCTCCTCTCGCATCATCCTACCACAGCTTTGACAGTATCTTTCTATCATTACGCACTCTCCTCTTGATAGTTTCAGTATAGAAAAAACATCGCGCTCGTCAAGGTAGGCGTCTAAGTGAATACAATATATCGCTTGGGGAGTCGAGGAGACGTTCACCTGCGGCGTTTCTGTAATTTCATAGGATTAGCTTTTGCTTGGGCCACCGCCTCGAACACCGTTCTCAATGTGCTGCAGCGCTCAGTATCAAGTAATCATGCTATCCATCGCCTCAATTTCAGGGGAGGTGTTTTCGGCTTCAACTGCTTGACTCCTGTTCGATACTGAGGAAAATCAATCATGGTGGTTCGGCATTATTCAACGGTTTCAATCCGGGCGGCGCAGTGAGACCGGGACCTGAGTTCACGCTTCTTTCCGGCAAGCTGGTCGTGCTGAGGCCGCGCAGTCGGGAACTCCTTCGTGATTTTTTCCGCAAACGCTTTCAGTCCGAGGTACTGCGCTGGTCAGACGTGTGGCCTGCAAATCCTTCTTTTGAGGAGGTCAGGCTGCGGTTTGCCGAACAGGAAGAATCCTCAAAGGAATGGCGGTTGTGGATACATACCGTGCAAGGGAAACTAATAGGTGAAATAAGTCTTACTGATATAGATAACTCTAAGCACAGTGCGGAGTTATCTATCGTACTTTTCGATCCGCCTTACTGGGGACAGGGCTACGGTACTGAGGCGGCCGCGCTTTTCCTTGCCGACGCCGTGTCTCGCTTTGGTCTGCGGAGCGTCTATCTTTTCACCGTCCAGGATAACAAACGGGCCATTCGTTCTTTTGAAAAGCTGGGGTTCAGGATTACCGAACGGCTCACCATGGAACGGGAGCATTTTGTGCGAATGGAGGTTTTAGATGAGGCATTACGTTCAGGCTGAACCGCCTGCGTTTTTCCCCTGATTGTTTTCTTTCAGATAATCCTTTAATCTGTGCCAGGAATCCCTGAGGTCTTCCCGGCTGCAATAGGCGGTATTGTTGGTAAGCAGGGGATCGGCATCATCGGCAAGTTTGGCTTTTGCGTACTCTTCGGTTCCCGGGACCGGCGAAAATTCGGCAAGGTG
The DNA here is from genome assembly GCA_030592225.1 of Candidatus Stahliibacteriota bacterium. Lineage (GTDB taxonomy): Bacteria > Hydrothermota > Tepidihabitantia > B3-TA06 > B3-TA06 > B3-TA06. The sequence goes on from JAUVJT010000063.1 coordinate 6,281, forward strand.
AGGAGTAACTCCCGTGCACATAGCCAGGTCTAAGGTGCGTCTTACACTTTCCTCTGACTGTTCAGGCAATCCAAACAGTACGTAGGCATGCAGCTGGTCGTGCGTGAAGCCTGCATTTTTGAGAATCTTCGCCGCTTTGCTGAACGCACCTGCTGAAAGTTTGGGCCCGGTGCTTGCCAGTAATTTCTCATCTGTGGTTTCCAGACTCAGATAAATGGAGCTGAATCCTGCCTGTCTCATGAGACAGGCTCTTTGGGGCGTAATCTCTGTGACGTGCAGGCCGTTCGGGGTATGCAGCTGGAGATTTACCTGCATCCCGATGATCGCCTGCATCAACTCGTCGAAATCGGGATGGAACAGCAATGCGTCGTCGTAGAACGCTATCCTTTTGACCCCGAGGCGCAGCAGGTTCTTGAATTCATGCAGCACACAGCCGATATCCCTTGCCGCAAACCGCGATTCGATAAGGTGCGACGCGCAGTACGTACACCTGAAGGGGCAGCCTTTAGAGACGTTCATCACTGCATAGGTAAGTTCAGGGTAAAGCTCCCAGGCGGGCAGGGAAGGTCTACCCGGCAATCTCAAGTCCAGCATAGATTCCAGGTATTTCCTGTTTCGCTCAAATGAACCGGATACAACGATGTCCGCTCCCGTCCTTTTTCCTGCATGGTCAGGCAGAAGCGTGGGGTATATTCCACCCAGAATCATCGGGGTGTCCGGATACCTTTGCCTTAGCGTCTCGATGGTCTCTGCAACCCCTGTGTACCAGTAAGTCATGCTCGAAGTCAGCAGTATTGCGTCCGCGTCGGGAAGGTCATTGGCTCTCTCTTTAAGTATTCCCCTGGGCAGACCGTATCTTTTGAATTTCCTGGGAACGTATTTCAGGATGTCGGGTGCAGGAATTTCCTCGGCAAAGAACTTGCCCCGTCCCCATTTGTCTGTTCCGGTTCTTTTGGTAAGCCAGGGGTGGTTGCGATCGAGCAGATCCAAAAGATGTACCCCGGCACCCGCATCCCTCAATCTTCCTGCTATGCGTAAAAGCCCCAGCGGCTTGAGCCAGAAGTCGAACGCGGCAAAGTCGTGTATCCAGGGGTTGACCAGCAGGAACTTTTTCACGCAAGCAGTTGTTTCGTTGCAATACTAAAAGGGCCGGTTACCCGGCCCTCGTTCAATCTCAGAGATGCAGTCAATCCCACAATCTTCTACATCGCCTTGTCCATCTTGGAACGGGAGGTTTTCTTCTTCAAAGGGGGGCGTCCAGACGATTTTCCCCTTGCCGGCGGTCGTCTCCGGTCTTCTCTGTTCCTGTGTCCCTGTGGACGGCTTCGGTTTCCGGGCCGAGTGGATGGTTTATGCTTTGGAGGCGTCCAGAGTTCATCAATGCTTAACAGATGAAACACCTCGGCGTCGTCTTTCGCCAGTTCGGCGGCTATGAAACGGCGATTGCAGCGATGGGGGTTTTTCTCGTGACAAAGTATCAACAATCCTCGGGTACGCGCGATGCTCTTCAGTATACCGAGTCCCCTTTGGTATAACGCCTGATCCAGATTGTCGGCCGTGCCTGATTCCCGTTCAGAACCCAGCTCGTTGCCCAGGTACAGATACTCCACCCTGTTATTACCGCAGATGCTCTGGATGTTTTCTCTTCTCAGGTGTTTGAGGGGAGCGGTGGTAGAACGACGAATGTCGGCCAATACGTGAATCTGGTACTTGAAAAGAATCTTTGCGATTTCGGCTTCGGATCGGTCCGCGGTCCCAAGGGTGTAGATACGCACGTCGGTTAACTTATTCCGCTGGGTGAACCCGGTGTTTGAGGGGAGGATGAGCTTTCATCGTCGCGTTTCGGCTGCAGCCATCCGGGAAGATCGGATTTTTCTTCCTTTTGCGGTTCGGGGGCAGGAGCAGGCGGGGCAGGTTCGGTTTTTGGTTTTTCCGGTGCAACAAAAGGCGAGGTAGCGGCGGGTTTTTTCTCGGGTTTCTCAAGGATTGTCGTGGAAGGAGGAGAAGGGAAGGAAGAAGGTTTAGGCTCCGGTTTTTGAGCGGGGGCTGAAGGTATAGCTGGTTTGGCCGCAGGAATTTCGGGCTTATTGCGCTCAGCGATGATTGTGCGCAGTTCCTGTAGTGATGAGTTGATCTTGAGCAAGGTTTCGTTGTTTTTCTCGTTCGTGTGGGTTAGACCGTCAAGCACCTTAAGGGTGCTTTCCTGGTAAGATTTGAAAGCGTCGCTCAGATGCTGGAAGCTGGTGGAGATCACCATGGAAAGCATCTCCGCTTTCTGGAAAACATTATGGTCAGCGTCATCCTTGATACGATCCGGCAGCTCTTTCGATAGTATCTCGATTAAACGTTTCAAGTCCTCGCCGCCCGTTCCGGAGGCGGCCTGGCGCATCTCTGTTCCTATGCGGGTAGGCAAGGTGGATGAGAGTATTCCCAGCAGTTGGTCCAGCTTGTCGTTGATGGCAAGGATGGCGCTTTCGGTTTCCTTATTGCGTTGCTGGGTCAGCACCTTCTTGCCGGATGAGTCGTAGCGTACCTCTTTGGGTACTTCAGCAGCAGATTTCGTTTCCTGTTCCATAAAACTGCCTCCTAGAATCTGCGGATCAGAGCCAATATGGCCTTGAGTCGCTGATCTGTTTCACGCAAACGCTGTGATAATTTTTTTGCCAGCCCCCACAAAATCCAATAGGCCGCCGGATTATTGTGGCCAACCAGGTCGTCAAATTCCTTTTTCTGGATGATCAGGAGTCGGGTGGGAGCATGGGCTATTGCCGCCGCCGCACGAGGCGCATCATCCATCAACGCCATTTCTCCGAAGAAATCTCCCTGATAAAGGATAGAAAGGGATTCTTCACCCACCTCGGGGATAACGGTAGAGATGCGAATTGAACCGGAAAGTATGACGCAGAAGTAATCCCCGAAGTCTCCTTCATTAAAGATCATCTCATCGGTCGTATACTCCTTGACCGCTCCCGATTTGTAAAGAGCATCAAGCTCTGTTTCCTTCAAACGATCGAAGGGGAAGAATTTTTGCAAGATCTTGGCTTCCCCGGCATGGTCAGCACTCATTTCGTCTCCTTGGATTGGTTGGCGCTTTCAACATATTTTAATCTCAGTTCGTGGAGCATCTTCTCCAGGAATTTTTCTTCCTCCTCTTCAAGATTCCCCCTGGTTTTTTCTTTGAGCAATTCAAGCATATCTATGGAGTAGCGTGCAAGCTCCAGATTAGGTTCATGCATGGCGTCTGATTTATCTGACAGGGCTATACCAAGAGCCTGCAGAGCGCCTGCTCCCACAGAAAGCACCACCTCCAGAAATCGCGGCGGTTGATATTCTTTTTTTTGCTCGTTTTTTATCTCTTCGTTAGTCAAGTTGTCTTTACTCATAAACCTGCCGTCGATCCCAGGAGCGTTCGCGCACCCAGGATGCGTTTGGATGTTTTGTAGATACGCGGCACTCTTGGACTTATACGTGTGGTTATCTCGTATGAGATGGTATCTGCCCAGGTTGCGACCTCATCTGCCGGCACGATGGCATTACCGTCCCGACCGATTAAGGTTACCTCGTCGCCAATTTTGGCATCCCGCGCTCCTGTTAGGGCAACCATGGTAAGGTCCATGCATACCATTCCAATTATGGGGTATCGCGCTCCCTGGTAAAGAACCTGACCTCGATTAGACAGGGCACGTGGGTAACCGTCCCCGTACCCCACAGATAGTGTCGCCACCAGGGTCTCGCGCTTCAGGATGCAGGTTCTGCCGTAGCTTATGCTTGCGCCGGCAGGCATCTTCCTTAAGTTTACAATACGGGTCCGCAAAGTCATCACCGGGTGCAGATCAAGTGTTCCATTAAACCCTTCAGGCTCGATGCCGTACAGCGCAAGTCCCGGTCTTACGATATCATAGCTCGTATCCGGATACTTGAAAATCGCGGCGGAGTTTGCAGAGTGCAGAGCAGGCGTCTCAATGCCTTCGTTTCTCAGTCGTTCGATAAGTGAATTAAAATCATTGACTTGCTGTTTGGTAAATTTCTCATCCGTTTCAGCCGCAGGGAAGTGGGTAAACACTCCATCAAGCTTAAGTCCGGGTTTGTTGACAATCAATGATATAAGGGGGGGCGCCTCGCTTACGCTCACTCCTGTTCTGCCCATGCCGGTGTCCACTTCAACGTGAACACCAAGGATTTTCCCCCGTCGGTTAGCCTCCTGGGCCAGGGCTTTTGCAAAGCCTTCTTCGGTTACGTTGGGGAGCAGGTCATAAT
>JAUVJT010000062.1 GCA_030592225.1 Candidatus Stahliibacteriota bacterium
GCAGCAGAATCGCGAGAAGAACTATAAAGATGGGTGACATTTATTCCTCCTTTGGTTTAACAACCAGATGCACCCCATCGATGCGCAGCACTTCAACCTCGGCGCCCACCTCGATGGGTTTCTCGTCAATACTTTCCGCGCGCCACTCCTCCTTGTAAACCCTTACCCTGCCTGAAGCAGCCAGGGGGTCGATGCGTTCAATCACCACCCCCTTGCGGCCTATGAGTCTTTCGGAACCGACACCGGAAGGCGCTTTCTTTGTGATTTTCTTAAAGAACAACCGCGAAAGAGCGAAAAGCGTCCCTGAAATAACCATGAAGACCACAATCTGCAGCCACAGGGGAAGACTGAGCAGCGCAAGAACCGCGGCCACGCCGGCGCCTATACCAAACCAGGCGAGCACAAACCCCTCGGTAAGCATCTCGCCTATAAAAAACGCCACCGCCGCCACACCCCAGATTATTAAAAGAATTCTATAAGGGTCCATTAATTGACCTCCTCTGAGATTTTTAGCAACACTCTGCAATTCATTACTAAGATTACAGTCGAACCTGATGAATTATTCACAATCATTAGAGAATAAACACCCCTGCCTGATTGTCAAGGCTTTTCTACGTAAAGAAAAAAGAGGGCGAGGTATGAGCCTCGCCCTTAAGATTGTAGATTTCAGTTAGCGAACAATCAGCACCCTCTCGGTGCAGGATTGGTTGCCGGCCTGGAGTCGCACGAAGTAGACGCCCGCAGGAATTTGTGTTACGGGCCAGGTGATGCTTGACGTTCCGGCTGAAGCATGTCCTTGATAGAGAGTTTCGATCCTGCGACCGGTGGCGTCGAATACGGCAATGTTGATGTTGCAGGAGTGTACCAGACTGTAGCACAAACCGATAGAACCAGCAGAGACGTTCGAGGTAGTAATGCCAAGCGGAACAGAAGCAGGGGATATATCATCTTCCTCTATGGCAATCCACAGGAATCCCTCGCTAAATGCGACCTTTGCCGCGTCGGCATTGGACTGGAGTTCGCTCAAGGTTTCGCCCCAAACCATCGCCAGGGTGTAATCATACTCATCGTCAGTATTCATATCAGGATAGGGACCGGATTTGATGAACATTCTTACGTCTTCGGGAACATCCCAGGATTCAAAATCGGTGGCCTTCAGGTGTTCATATTTCAAGCTATCCTGCAGCCAGTTGGTAAATTCATCTGCCACAGAATCGTTGGGCCATGCCTCAAAGCCGGTAGCGCCTACATCTCCAGGGGTTTCGATCAGGATAACGCCTACGTAACCGGCAGGGGAATCCCATCCCGACTCGGAGCCGTCGTCATCATAGGCATAGCCAAGGTCTCTCGAAGCATCGAAATCAGCCAGGTCATCCATATCGGAACCGATATCCGGATCAACAAAGTACCCAAAGTAAGGAGCTACAAGCGCATGATCATTCATATTACGAATCTTGTAGTTGAGTACAATCACATTGGCCAATGCGCCGATCTTCCAGGAATAGCTCCTCTGCTCCACGCGGATACCCAGTCCCTGGTTATCGTAGGCGTCAACAGTATCTCCTGCTGGAATCCAAATCGTGGCCGCAGACTCGACTGGAATATAATCTCCGCCCACCGCGTAGCTATCCTGATGGGAAACCACATCCCCGGCGGCAGGATCAAGCTGCTCACCGGCTGGTCTGTTCGCATTAAGAGCAACATCAGCGAAGGGCCAAAGAGTCTGGTATGATTCAGGGGTTTGCCCTGGCCACGCAAACAGCTTGTTTCCTGCACCTTCATAGGTACCATCTGTAGGAATAAGCATGTCGCTGAAATAGAGTCCCAATCCGGATTGATCTTCCATACTGCCGGCATCTGTCATCTCAGGAACACTCATCCCGCCCATATCGCTGGTGAAGGCGGCCTTCGAGACATTTGGCGTGCCCTGATCAAGGGCGCCGAACCAAAAGCCCATAGCGTAGAGGTAGAACTGCTTGGAATCGGCTGGGTATTCGCCGTTATTCCCCCTGACGTTCGGATACTGTCCTATAGACTGGAAAGCAGATAACCCCTCGTACAAATGCTCATCAGTGAAGTGCCGTGCAAAAACGCCACCCTGCATGGCATTGCAAACCAGGAAATCCGAGACGTTACCCGCCCCAGCCCACCAAAGATACCAGTTATCCGCTCGTTCGTTGCTGACTTCACCCAGAAGCCGATAACTTGACGAGGGTTGGGTAACCGCCGTACTTGCAGGCGGCAGCGCCCAAAGGGCCAGGTTTGTTAGTAAAAGGATAAAACCTATTTTGCGCATGATACGCCTCCTTCTTTTGGCACGTCCGCCTCCTCATAAGACGAACGACCACAAAGAGTATATAGATAAGATTAACTCCAAATCGGGGATTGTCAAGGCTTTTGTACGTAAAAAAAGAGGGCGAGGTATGAGCCTCGCCCTTAAGATTGTAGATTTCAGCTACCGAACAATCAGCACCCTCTCGGTGCAGGATTGGTTGCCGGCCTGGAGTCGCACGAAGTAGACGCCCGCAGGGATTTGTGTTGCATCCCAAGTTATATTGTTGGACCCGGACTTGGCGTGTCCTTGATAGAGAGTTTCGATCCTGCGACCGGTGGCGTCGAAGACCGCGAGGTTGATGTTACAGGAGTAAGGTAACGAGTATCTGAGACCAACAAACCCATCGGTGATATTCGAGGAAGCTAGATGAAGATCTGGATGCTCCACTGGAACTGTGGTTTCCCGCTCTTCTACACCAAGAGGATCAAAACCTTGCTGGAAGGCCGCACGCACCGAATCCACGTTCTCCTGCAGCTCCTCCAGTGTTTCGCCAAGCACAACTGCTAGAGTATAATCGTACTCATCACCAGGTTCCATATCAGGATAGGAACCGGAATTAAGAAGCATGCGAACATCGTTGGGGTTCTCCCAGGTCACGAAATCAGTGGAAATCATGTATAGGTACTTGATACTGTCCGTAGCATCATTATCTATCTCGTGTCCGTTCTGCCATGTCTCGAAACCCGTCATGCCTACATCGCCCGGTGTTTCGAGAAGCACCGCACCTACGTAGCCTGCAGGAGTGCTCCACCCCGGTTCTGAACCGTTATTATCATAGGCGTATCCCAAATCACGGCTCTCATCGAATCCAATCATGTCGTCCCAGAAACCTTCATCTCCGGGGGTTGTGCCGCCTTCACCAATATCTGGGTCAACGAAGTAGCTAAAGCAGGGTTCTTGCAGTACAAAATCGTTCATGTTGCGTATCTTGTAGTTTAAGACGATAGAGTTCGCTAACGCTCCATGATCCCAGGAGTAGGTGCGCTGTTCAATTCGTATACCTAGACCCAACCCGTCATAGGAGTCGTCGATCGTGTCACCACTGGGAGTAATTGAATCTCTTTTCCACATGTCTGCCGCTAATTCCTCCGGTATCCAATCTCCGCCCGTAGCATAAGTATCCTGGTGAGAGATAATGTCACCATTTTCCGGACTTACTTCAGACAATCCTGCCGCACGACGCTTTGGATTAATGCTTGAGCTGTCGACAAACCGCCAGCGAATCTGGTAAAATTCCAGTTCCTCGTCAGGATAGGCAAAAAGACGATTGCCCTCGCCTTCATACCCAAAACCATCAGGTATAATCATGTCACTAAAATAGAGCCCCACGCTGGAGATATCGTGCATGCCTCCAGCGTTGCTCATTTCCGGTACCGACATTGCTCCGATGTCAGAGCTGTAGGCAGCCTTGCTCACATTAGGTATCCACTCTTCACCGTCAGGATACATCGCTCCGAACCAGAGACCCATACAGTAAAGGTAAAACTGCTCTAAGCCTACCGGATACTCCGCATTGTTTCCGCGGACCGATGGGTACTGATCCACTGAACTATACGCTTGTAGACCTTTATATGAATGTTCGTCATCAGGATGTCTTGCAAACACACCTCCCTGCATTGTGTTTGAAACAAGGAAATCGGAGACATCTCCGACACCTGTCCACCACACAATCCAGGTTCGTGCGGGATCATCACTGACCTCAGTTAGAAGACGCTGAGATGATTGCGGAGCTAATTCTGAGGTTTGCGGAGCGGCTGCAAAGGCTACGCCAACCAGTATCAGCACCAAGCTTGCTTTACGAATGATGTTTTTCATGATACTCCTCCTTCTTTTGGAACGTCCGCCTCCTCATAAGACGAACGACCACAAAGAGTTTATATATAAGATTAGCTAAGAAACAGCATATGTCAAGCCCACCTTCATCCTCTTGACACCGCCGGTCTTCCCCGTATAGTGATAGGAATAATCAGACTCGGAGGTTTGAGTGCTCAAGACCCGCGCATCGCTTCAAAACATCAAGCCCTACAAGCCAGGCAAGCCTATTGAGGAACTGGTACGGGAATACGGCATAAGCGGCGAGGTGCTGAAGCTCGCCTCCAACGAGAACCCTCTGGGCGCGTCGCCCAAGGCTCTGGCCGCGCTGTCGCACGTTCTGCAGGAAGTGCACATCTACCCCGACAACTCCTGCTACGCCCTGCTTAACCGGTTATCTGAGGTACACCAAACGCCTGCCAACCACATAATCGTGGGCAACGGCTCGGTGGAAATCATTTTGCAGGCCGCGCTGACCTATCTCGATTCAAGTAAACAAGCCATCATGAGCGCCACCAGCTTCGTGATGTACCCCATTGCCACCCACATCGCCGGAGCAGAACCGGTGACCATACCCATAAAGGACGACCGCCACGACCTTGAGGCAATCCTGGCCGCGGTAAACAAAAAGACAGGCATAATCTTTCTGGATAATCCCAACAATCCCCTGGGGTCGGTGCTGAAGCGCAAGGAAATGGACGATTTTATTGAACGGGTGCCCGACCACGTGCTGGTGGTCATAGACGAGGCATATTACGAATACGTGGGCAGCATGGACTATCCGCACTCTCTGCATTACATACACAACGGCCGCAACGTGCTGGTGCTGAGGACGTTTTCCAAGATTTACGGGCTGGCCGGCCTGCGCGTGGGCTACGGGTTCTCAAGACCGGAGATAATCTCGGCGTTCTCCAAGGTTCGCTTGCCGTTCTCGGTGAACCGCCCCGGTCAGATAGCGGCGGTGGCGGCGGTGGGCGACGAAGACCACCGCGACCGCAGCCGCGCAATGAACGAGCAGGGCAAGATGTTTCTGGGCAAGGAGTTCGAGCGCCTGGGTCTCAAATACATCCCGCCGTACGGCAATTTCATGTTCGTGCGCTTCCCGTGCGAGGCAGCCGCGGTTCACGAAGCCCTGGAGCGCCGCGGCATAATTGTCAGACCGGTAGGACAAAAAGACGCCCTGCGCATAACCATTGGCACGCCCCAGCAGAATAAAAGACTCCTGAAAGCCATTGAGGAAACTCTGGAAGGCAAGGAAGCCGAAAACTGTAAGCTGGACGAAAACTCGGAATAATACTTAGAAATTAAGGGTCGGGTAGTTAAATTTGAAGGTCAGCTTTAAGCTGGCCTTTTTTATTTCAAGATGACCGCTTTGTGCGTCACGCTTACGTCTCCTGCGTCAAAGTGAATAAAGCAGACGCCCGGGATCCGCGCGGTGGTGATTTCAACCACCCACCTTGACGAGTTGGGAAAATCGCCTATAGTCATAGAGTAGTGTAAGGAGAAATTAAGTATGGGCAACGTAGACAAAGATGCAACCCTCAGGATACCCACGCAGGAGATTGTTCGCGAAGCGGCAGACAGGCTTTTCGGAAAAGAGGCCAGTCTGCGTGTGGAATCTATGACATGGCGGTATAGAATTGTACCCGAAAAAGGCGTCGCCGCTGCAAAGTTCTCACTATCCGATGGGAAGCAAATCGTGTTCTCAAACGTTCTGTTTATTGCCCGGTATCACAAACGCAGCACATCAAGAATCGAGGTGCAAGCCAGCATAAGCGGTCTGACCCCCATGCACCGCGAGTATTACGTACTCGACGAGAACCTCCCCTTGACCTCGATTGAAGAACACACCACCGATTGGGACACACCCGCAAATAAGTTCTAGCGTAGCACCACCGCTTTGTGCGTTACGCTTACGTCTCCTGCATCAAGGCGAATAAAGTAGACGCCCGGGGTCAGGTCGGCGGTGATAGTGACCTCGCTAACCCCTCGAACATTCATGCGGTACTGGATTCTACCTGCCGCGTCGTAGACCGATATTATACCAAGCTGGCCTACGGGCAGAGCGTAGGATACGCGCAAGTAGTTCGGAGTGATGGGGTTAAGAAGTTCCATGGAGGTTCCGGGGAACTCAGGCGAATCATGGCAGACCGAGCAGAACAGGTTAAGCGAGAGCCGGTCGTCGGCGTCGCTCTCGTCAGGTGTCATGACCGTGTACACGGTGAGCACGTGCTCAAACGGGTAAAAGGGTATAAACTCGGCGAAGGTGACCGTATCCTCGGTGTCGCCTTCCAACGACCACGGCAGGGTGTCGATGTAGGCAATGAAGGTGCTGTCTTCAATCACCGCAATCACCAGGAACGAATCCGCGTTCTCGCGGCCAAAGTTCTTGATTCGCGCCATGGGCACGTAAGGGGTGTCAACCGTAAACGAAGCCTCGGAGATTATCTCCTTTACCCCCACGTCGTAGTCGGCATAACCCATAAGGCGGATGCCATCCCAGTAAACCTTCTGGCCGTACCACTTGTTAACATCATACCATGATCCCCACCCCAATAGCAAGAAAGAATCAACCGTTGACTGCGGATCATGGCTGGCGCCTAAATCTGTTTTGAGGTTTCGGGCGTATTCTTCCCAAAGGGTATCATCAGGCATATCAGAAGACACCCTCTGCCACCGATCTATGATGCCAAAATTAAAATCAGGGTTTTCAAATGAATATCCCCACTGGAACCAATTTACAGAAGAAGCATCCAGAAAGAGACCAGTTACAAAAAGTAAGGTTAATACTTGGCTTTCTCTATAACCTATAACTTTCTGGTTCCAGATCAAACTGTCAAGGTCTTCTATTTTCTTGTTATCAAAACTATATACAACCATAGCCGAGTCAAAACCCGCACCTATAAACCAAGCTGCGGGTGTTTTAGTATCGCAAGAAGCGGAGAAAGCCCCTTCTAGGAAACTTTCTGGATCGTGCCTGCTTGCTTGAGCGGAATCCTCTTCTACAGTTCCCCACTTGCTACCCGCCCTGGTAACCCACACACTGTCATCTTTCTCGAAGCTGTGGTCCTTAATGAGATTGACCGTCTCAAGGCCGAAAACAAGTACGGGAACCAGGAACAAAACACTCAAACGCCTCATAACAACTCCTCATTGTTTGGTATTCACATATGGTTAATCCTAGTCTTTTTATCGTGTTTGTCAAGGCCGTAAATAATAACTCCTCTCTCCCTCCGGGAGAGAGGTTGGGAGTGAGGGAGGAGTTAATCCCTCACCCTCATCGGTAAAGCATTATGCGCTCACCCCCTCTACCTCTCCTTCGGAGAGGTAGGTGGAGGGGTACATTCGTCACCATTACATGCAGTTCGTCACTAAGTAGCCCGGTTAGGAACGATGCCCCGAAATTTGACCACCTTTTGGGTAGCTTTTGGGTATCTTTTGACCAGCTTTTGGCCAGCTTTTTATTTGACATCTCATGCCTGTGTGCGTATGATTTCTGCATGGATTTTGAAACAGCCCCGCTCGATAAGTTCAACCGCATTTCCGCACCGGTGGCGCTGATCGTCATTCTTATTCTGCTCCTGCTCCCCCTGTTCATCTTTGAGACCATGTTAGATATTTCTATAAAAGACACGTGGTGGTTCTTCCTGCTGCCTATCCCGTTGATGGCTGCGGCGTTCCTCATCGCCTACGGGTTCGCCCCGGCAGGCTATGAGATAACCGAGACCGAACTCATCATTCGCCGTAAAGCGTTTGGCAAAAAGCGCTATCTACTGACCTCGTTCACCGGAATCGAAGAGGCGGGCACCGACTTCAAACCCCTGCTCCAGCGGCGCTCCGGTTCATCAGGCTTTTTCGGCTACTACGGAACCTTTCGTAATTCCAAGTGGGGCAAATACGAGGCTTACTGCACTAACGCCAGGGAATCGGTGGTTCTTTTGGGAAAAAGGCCGGTGGTGATCTCACCCAAGTCGCCTGAGTTTTTTTCTGATATCGTGGAAGCCAAAATCAAGCAGTTGGCCAGAACCGGATAAAAAAGGAAGGCCCCGCCTTACGGCAGGGCCTGTACTATTGGGAGGAGTGCGGATAATCCCTGCTCCCCCATACCATCAATTAGAACGAGGGAAAACTAAGTCAAACGACTTTTATTCTTCTTCAAAGAAACCGTCAAACAACCGCTCGATGCGTCTCGTCGGTTTAAAGAAACGCGTATTGGCCCATTCATTGTCTACGACACGGTGATAGGTGCCAAGCACCTGCACGAAACCGCGCGTATCGCCGTGATCGTCCTGGGAAAGAACGGTCAGTACCTTTCCGTTTCGCGAAAGTTCCTCGGCGCCTTCTCTCAGCAGGGCTGCAATCCTCGGATCGTATCCCCCAATCTGTTTTAAAACCATCACCCGTGCGCCATTCTTTTTTGTCTCTTTACGGCGTATGCTCATGATCGTTCTCCTAATTCAACAGTGAGCCGCGAACGAGCAGCTCTGTACGTTTCCCTCTGCAATCAATTACCACCAGCCTCTTCGTAAACCTCACCTCAATTAGCATTGGCAGAACCCAGCAGCCACTCCAGGGCTTCATCCTCCCCGACAAAGAATCTGGTATCGGCATGCGAAGCCAGATGCTTTTGGAGCATTATTCCAACTATCTTCACTTCAGGCCGGTTGCATACCAGAGCTACTTTTTCGACCCCTGCTTGACGAAGCTGCCCTACGAGCCTATCTCGCTCGTCTTCGTCAGGGAACGACTCGATTTGCGAAAGATCTATAATCGCCTTTTCCAATTGGTGGCCATTCATACGGCTCTGGCATTGATCGCATAATTCCTTAAAATCCGCCCCATTGCAGTGCCCCATGAATCGCAATCCCAGTATACGGTTCTCCTCGTTAATCCAAACGCCGTGTTTCATGCTAAAACTCCATATAGGGGCCGCCCGGCGAACTCGCCAAAGATCGCCGGCGCCGAGAATAGACATACCGGGCGGCAACAAACCGTACTTTCACTAAATTGAATTTCTGCACAAATGTTCTCCGCAGTCATGTGTTAATTCTGTGCAAAATAAGCCGACGGTCAATAGGATAGATACCCTATGCCTGCGACTACGCCAAAAACCTTATTAAGAATTGTTCGATTTAGCGGGGAAAGTGCCCAAGATATAAAGACTTAGATGATATCCCGAAGGATTTTATTCTCTACTAAAGACCCAAAAACGGTTAAACAATACCCTTAGTAATCGCGTAGCGGGTGAGTTCGGCAGTGGAATGCACGCCCAGCTTTTCCATGATATGAGCCCGGTGGGTTTGAACCGTCTTGAAGCTTATCTTGAGTATCTCCGAAATCTGGCGACTGGTATAGCCGTCGGCGATGAGCTTGAGTATCTGGCGCTCCCTCGCGGTCAGCTTGGCGGGACCGTGACGAGCGGAACGAGGCGACCCGGTCTGCAGCTGGCGGCGCAGCTTCTCAGATACCGTAGGTGAAAGAAAGGTGGAGCCGCGATACACGCTGCGTACCGCCGCGACCAAATCAGATACCACCACGTCTTTGAGTATATAGCCTGAAACCCCTATCTTGAACGAGTCCATGATGTACTCCTCATCGTCGTACATGGACAGGATAAGAATGCGGGTTTCGGGATGTTTCTCGAGTATCTTCCTGGACACCTCCACACCGGAAAGCAAGGGCAAGGCCATATCGAGTATGACTACGTCCGGCTCGCTATCCAGGCAGGCCTGAACGCCTTTAAGGCCATCGGCAGCCTCGCCTACGATCTCCATGTCGGGCTCCTGCTCGAGGAGTGCACGTATGCCTTTACGAACGACCGTGTGGTCATCCACCAGAAGAATTCTTATCTTATCTTTTTCTGCCATTGCTTCTCCAAACCATTACTTCTCCAGTTTATCCGAATTCAGGGATATTTCAACCTTTATGCGCATCTTCGTCCCTTTGTTCGGGGACGAACTCAACTCTATCTTTCCTCCGATGAGAGCGACACGTTCATGAATTGACCTCAAGCCTACTCCCTTGGATTCAGCCATGACTTTGGCAACGTCAAACCCCCTGCCGTCATCGGCAACACTTAGCGTAAGAGTCGGGGACGAGTATTCGAATCTTACGGTAATCTCATCGGCTTCGGCGTGTTTTACCGCATTGTTAACCGCCTCCTGAATTATTCGGTAAAGCATGATCTCAGTATCAGGGTCGGCGCGGGGGAATTCCTCCTCGCCCTCTATTACAAAACTTACTCCAGCGCCCTCGGCCACGGACCGGGCAAGTGCGCGAACCGCGGCGGCAAGACCCAAATTATCGAGCGCCGGCGGACGCAGCTCGTAGGAAAGATCCCGTATGAACTTCTGCGCCTCCTTGACCATCTCCCTGGTATCGCTCAAACGCTCCTTGATTTGCGGATCACAGTTAAGTTCGGGAACGGAAAGCGC
>JAUVJT010000241.1 GCA_030592225.1 Candidatus Stahliibacteriota bacterium
CGTTACTTGCCGATTTTCGCTCTGTGGTCTCTGTGGTTATTTTCAGACACCCTCCTGGTGGAGTTCCCGCCGCGTCCATTTATCGACACGCAAGAGACGCAACACCTTAACTTAACTGACATCCAATGGTTTGACTTCCGTCCCCGGCGGAGTAGAATCAGGTTATGAACGATAGTCGCATACAACCCGTTTACATTGAGGACGAGGTTCGCGCCTCGTATCTGGATTACGCCATGAGCGTGATTGTGGGCCGCGCCTTGCCGGACATAAGGGACGGTCTCAAGCCGGTTCAGCGCCGCATCCTTTACGCCATGAAGGAGCTGGGGCTTGACCCTGCCAAAGCGTACCGCAAGTGCGCCGCGGTGGTGGGCGACGTGCTGGGTAAGTACCATCCTCACGGCGACCAGGCGGTTTACGACGCCCTGGCCCGCATGGCTCAGGATTTCAGCCTGCGTTATCCCCTGGTGGACGGCCAGGGCAACTTCGGGTCCATAGATGGAGACCCGCCTGCGGCCTACCGTTACACCGAGTCCAAGCTGGAAAAACTGGCCATGGCTCTGCTGGGTGAAATGGATAAGGAAACGGTGGATTTTGCCGACAATTTTGACGGCTCCCGCAAAGAACCCGTGGTTCTGCCCGCCGCCTACCCCAACCTGCTGGTCAACGGTGCGGCCGGAATCGCGGTGGGGATGGCCACCTCCATCCCGCCTCACAACTTTACCGAAGTTGCCGATGCAGTCATTACCATGATAGATAATCCCGAGATTACGGACGAGGCGTTGAGCAAAATCGTGCGTGGCCCCGATTTCCCCACCGGCGGCTTGATACTGGGACGAGAGGGAATCACGCAGGCGTACAAAACAGGGCGGGGCAAAATCACCGTTCGCGGCAAGGTACGTTTTGAGGAACCCAAAGCGGGCAGACAGGCTATCGTCATAACCGAGATTCCCTACCAGCTGAACAAGACCCAGCTTATCGAACGCATCATCGGCCTTGCCCGCTCAAAGAAGCTTGCCGACATCTCGGATCTGCGGGACGAGTCCGGCCGCGAAGGCATCCGCATCGTGATCGAACTCAAGCGCGCGGCCAACCGCGAGGTGGTGCTCAACCGGCTCTACCAGCACACACCGCTTCAATCCACGTATTCGATGATACTCTTGACCATCGACAAGATGACTCCCAAAATTTACCCGCTTAAAAAGATACTTGAAAAGTTCCTGGAATTCCGCTACACCTGCGTGCGGCGCAGAACCGAGTTCGAACTTCGCAAGGCGGAGGAACGCGCGCATATTCTGGAAGGGTTGAAGATTGCGCTCGATCACATTGACGAAATCGTTCAAATCATCAAGAAGTCTGCCGACACCAAGGAAGCCAAAGAGAAGTTGATGCAGGGTTTCAAGTTCTCCGAGGTGCAGGCCCAAGCCATACTCGACATGCGCCTGGCAAGACTGACCGGCCTGGAGCGCGACAAGATAGAGGAGGAGTACCGGGAGTTGATTAAGGAAATAGAGCGGCTGCGTTCGATACTTGCCTCGCGCGCCGGTGTTATGGCGGTGATTGAAGAGGAAATAAAAGATCTCAAGAAACGGTTCGGCGATGACCGCAGAACCGAGATCCGCGACGAGAAACCCGAAGAGATTACCCTGCAGGATCTTATCACCGAGGAAGACGTAACCGTGACCCTGACCCTTAACGGCTACATCAAGCGCACACCGGTATCCGGATACCGCAAACAGGGCAGGGGCGGAACCGGCAGGGGAACCATCGATCTGGGCAAACAGGATATGGTGGCCACTCTGCTGACCGGCTCGACCCACGATTCGGTGCTCTTCTTCTCTAACCTGGGACGCGCCTACCTCCTGAAAGCCTATGAGGTGCCCGAAGGTTCGCTTACTGCAAAGGGCAGACCGGTGTA
>JAUVJT010000075.1 GCA_030592225.1 Candidatus Stahliibacteriota bacterium
GTGCGAACCGAACTCCACAATTGGTTTGTAATCAT
Organism: Candidatus Stahliibacteriota bacterium; assembly: GCA_030592225.1. Classification (GTDB taxonomy): domain Bacteria; phylum Hydrothermota; class Tepidihabitantia; order B3-TA06; family B3-TA06; genus B3-TA06. Next base: position 36 of record JAUVJT010000075.1, read on the forward strand.
ATCCTCCTAATCTCAGAACCCGCGAGAAGTAGAACTGGGCCAGGGTCCAGGCATTCCACACGATGAAGTTTATTTCTACGTTAATGTTCGTCATACGAAGTCGATTTCGTAGTCTTGGAAATCGATTGAGATTTTCTTCCGTAAAACGCCTATTGATTTCAAGAGGGTCACGGATAAAGCCTAGTTGATATCTGTTTGTTCTGTCATCAACCAAATGTGCGGCGCCTTCGATTCGTTCCAACAACCCTGCTGTGGTATGCTGCAGATCGTTGCCTGCCGCGTTCATGGAGTATACGCCCATCAAGTAATCGTAAACGTTGCCAGTTATGTATTCATCATCGGCATTTCGACCGGACCCGCAGATTACAATGCATCCATCTGACCAGTCAAAAATATCATTTGGAGGGTATCCTCCGCCGTGAAGTTGAATGCCTTCGGCAACCTGAAACTGTCGCCTTGAATTGGGATTATCCGGGTCCCATCTGCGAAAAACCCTTGTGCCGTTTTCCCCCGGAGTTGAGATGTTTAAACCTTCGTAGTAAACTCGACGATGAAGCGCACGTCCGGTTTTGTGCCAGGCCCAGGTAGCCTTGTGCTGTCCTGCTCCGATATTTGCCACCAATCTGTCCCTCTCACCCCTTTGTAGCCTTTGATAGAAGTTACTTCCCGGGTCTGCAGAACCCAGAAAAGCACGGACGTGAGGGTTGCCGCGTGAGTCCTTCCACGCGAATAGTATTACATCGTTATATTCATCGTGCACGTTATTTGCTAATCTAATGATAGGCTCATCGTTACGCTGGGATTGCCAAGTTAGCTGTTCTTGTATCTCTTCTTGTGTGCCCGGAGGGTCTGCCCCAAAACCTGATACAGGTTTTGCCCCGCGAAGAACAATAATGTTCATCTCCCCATGATCGGCATTCTGTTCCGGTTCATCCCAGGTCATACGCAGACCGCCCCGAACAAATCTTCTCAGTAAATCGTAAGTTAACGGCACTTCTCTCGGATGTTGTGGATCATCGAAGTTTGGCATTTAGAACCTCCACTCATAGCCCAGGGTCAGATGCAGTCCCCTTGTGTCAATGCGGGGGCCCAGGCTCAGCCCGCGGTAAACCAAGGAAGCATGAGCAAAAGGAACGACACGGGCAGCAAGGGTATCGCCCAGGAGTTTAATATCCGAGCCGACCCCTACCTTGAGCCTGGGCCTGAAACGATTGGTTTTCACGTAAAATCCTTCACCCTTTGCCCGAATGGCAAAGCGGTCTGCAACCTTGTAGAAGTACTCCCGGGAGACCGCCAGGCTGCCCGAATCCGGTTGAGCGGCCAGAGGCATAAGACTGGTGAAGATCAGGTTTCCTTTTCCCAAGAGTCCAGGTGAGTAATCCAGAGCGATGATGGCCTCAGGGTACTGCCCCCACACCGTGTCGGGGTCGATAGTATCCCTGTAGATAAAAACTGTCTCAGGCTCAACCTGCCTCCATACAATCTTCTCGAACCAGCGCAGGACGGTATCGCTTACCAGTTCTCTGATATGCAGGGTATCCCTGAGCGTTACCGTCCCGGTTGATTTATCGGCTCCGCACCGCATCCCCCACACAAAGGCGGTTACGATAAGCACCAGCGCCGCACCCAGTGTTATCCACTCTCTTAAACTCATCGTTTTCTTTTTCATACATATTAATAATGCGATGAGTTGTGACGAAGTCCATGCACACCTGACGAATTGATTTAAGTCTAAGTTTTACAAGGAATTGTAAGACAGGATTAAGATTATGAGATTACTTTACCCTGAACGTTTGCTCCACCGCCCGCTCAAGTTCGGTGATGTTGTTAGGGTAGGTTTCTTCTGGTTCCCAAATTGCTCGTAAGGAATCTGCTACCTCTGGATCAAGTCCAGGGGGAGGGCCAGCCGTAAAGGTATAGATGGAAGTTACACAACTGATCTGAAAATCCCACCTTTCCGTGGGGATAAAGTAAAATGTCAATGCTCCTACTTCCTGATAACCCCCATCGCATTGATAATGCCACCAGTAACTGCGGATTCGGTATGCAGGCTCATTGCCGATTGATATTTGTTCTACAGAAGTTTCAGGCAGAGCTAAGAAATCCATGATGAGGAATCGACGTGCCCTGACAAAATAATAGTTAAGTAGGGTATTCGGTGTTAAATCCTGCTTCTTATGAACGCCCCAATCGACCCAGAGAATGCCTTTGCTAAAGTCGAGAGAGTATAAATCTCTAGTCGGGTTTGCCATATAACGAACTCTACCGTAAAGGGAATCCCCTTTACCCAAATCAAACTTAATATCCCCTAGTTCAAACGCATAGGGTAAAGAGGAACTATCTTTCAGCACAGGGAGGGTATAATCGGGGCGGTATGCATCGTAGTATTTGTCCGGGATAGTAGGGGGACCGTAGTCTGTCCATTCAACACCGAAAGGTAATTGGGGGAAGTGGGGGGGGGTGTTTAAACCGAGAGTGCAAAATAATAGAAAAACCATAAGGAATTGTAACCGTTTGTTGCCGTTTGTCAAGGGTATGATTAACGGGTAGGTCCCCCTGGCGGAGGCGGTAGGTCTGGATCTTCCATTATTATCTCGTGGGGACTCCGTTCATCGATATACACCCGGCGGTGTTCAGGATCAAGCAATTTCCAGGTATGGGGTCCGCATATCCACTTGCTTCGTTCCCAGAGCAGTTCGCTGGCATTTACATCCCGATCAACATGGATTATGGGATGGGCATCTTCTCGCAAAAGGCAGTAGGCCAGTTGAAAAAATCGCAGAGCGTTTGCGGTCTGGTTTCCGAATCTGCCATCGGGTTCCAACTCATCGATATTGTCTAATTCGAATTGATCGCCGGGGTGATTTTGTCTTAGTTCCTGGAGTTCATCCGCGTAAGTCTCCTGCAACTCAGTCATATGCTGATTAAGTATTCCTCGTTTCTCGTTGAGTTTCTCCTGCATCTTTCTAACCCAAAGTACAGCTTCCATTTCAAGACCGGGAAGCTTATCAGACAGGTCGTTAGTTCCGAACTCAATCATCGGTCTAAACCTTCTTCCCGGCAGAGAAAACTGATAAAGTGACCAGGCATTCCACACAATTACTTTGAATCTCACGATATTTTGGAGTTGGGGGCCACCCTCAGTTTCTTGCAGCCATCCTGCATTTTCCATTACCTCACGGTAAACGTCTCCCCTAATACGACTGGTTTCTGCTCCGGCAATTACAATGCATCCACCGGACCAATTATGGACAAGATTGGGTGGAATACCACCGGCGTGCATTTGAATGCCGCCGATATTAGTGTAGGTATACTCAAGAACAATTATTTCGTCATCACTCCTGGTGGCGGTTCCTTTGTCGTCAATTCTGTATCGGGATATTCTTCTGCCGGAAAAACTTGTACTTCCGTTTTTTTTAAGTATCAAGCAATCATAGCGAATAGCACCATGTCGACTCCATTCAGCTCGATAGCTGCCCGGTGCCAGTGAAGCCGCACCACCAGGCACCATAGGATTTTCTATATAGTGCCTTCCCGGGTCGGCTGAGACCAGAACCGCCCTGACATGAGGTCTGTTTTGATCATCCACCCACACGAAAACGGACACGTCGTTGTATCTATTTAACTTATCATCGGCCAACTCAATTGTGTAACATTCATCAGTACCCTGTTGACCTTCTTGTAGAAACCAATTGACTTGATCGGCTGTTTCCTGGGGGGTGTTGACAACCATATCTGTAATTGGAGAAACCGTCTTAGCACCCCGTAAGATAATGATATTCATTTCATTTGGAGCAGTTTCAAACGGCATGTTCAATTTACGAGAAAACCGTTCTAATAGATCGTAAGTAAGTTGTATTTGCATCCCTCTTCCGTCAAATTGCATCAAAACCTCCAGTAAATCTCTTCTCTCATGTATGAATTATCCCCGGGGAGGTGACGAACGCCATGCAGTGGTGACGAACAAGGTTGATTTCTGCAATCCTGCGGTTATTCTTAGAAATGAAGGAATCTGTACAAATCTCTGCAATAGGGGTAATCGGCTCCCCCTATAGGAATCCCAAAGACATCCATCCTCTCAAATCCCGGTTCACCAGGGGAACAATCGAGATATTCCCGGAGTACGAGCAAGGTCTCAAGGACATCGAAGGCTTTTCGCACATCTACGTGCTGTGGCGCTTCCATCTCTCGAAGCGGATTGATCTCCTTACCGCCCCGCTCATGCAGCCGGAGCCAAAGCGCGGGGTGTTTGCCACCCGTACTCCTCACAGGCCGAATCACGTCGCCCTGACCGTTGTCCGTCTTCTTAGCCGCGAGGCAAACATCCTTCACGTCAAGGGAATGGATATGGTTGACGGCACCCCGGTGCTCGACGTCAAGCCCTACACCCGGCGCGACCGCCGCTCCCGTATCTCCATCGGCTGGCTTGATGAGGTGGAGCGCAGAGAATCCTAACCCCGTACCCTTGCAGGGTATTTTCACTATATCCAGGATGTGTTACGGGAACATGCGTTCCTGGTTTTTAAGGACATAACACCCCGTAACACCCCGTAGGTACACTCGCCCAGCTAAGGATGAGGTAAAACTTGACATTCTTTTAGAACCGCCTATAATCAAGTGACGCAAAATTGCAATTTACGATTCCGCAGAAGAAATAATCTGTAAACCAAAGAGGTATATGCAGGAAAACTACTTGATAGTTCGGTCAAAACTTGAGTTAGCAAATTATTGTCCCAAGCAAAAGATCGTTGAATTCCTCCACCAAAACCTTGAGCAGTTTCGTGATCCACCCGATCAAATTGAAGCGGCTATAGACTACGCCTTTTCAGACGCCGAAGGCAAGGGTGGGTTTGTGTTAATCCAAGAGATGGGTGGAGACCTGACCGGTGTAGTGGTAATGAACCGCACCGGTATGTCCGGTTACATACCGGAAAACGTTCTGGTTTACCTTGCTACCGATTCGGCTAACGCGCCCCTGGGAGCGGGAGCCGAGTTAATGAAACGTGCAATACAGAAGGCGGAGGGTGATATAGCCCTCCACGTGGAGTACGATAACTCAGCCAAGAAGATGTACGAGAAGCTGGGGTTTACCTCCAAGTACGCCGAGATGCGCTACGTAAAGAAAGGAAATTGAGAAATGAGTCGGATTTTAATTGATCCTGAAATAATCAAGCACAACTTTAAGCATCTCGACAAGTTATTCTCTAAGAACAATATCCACTGGACCGCGGTAACCAAGGTAATATGCGCTCACAAACCTACCCTTAAGCTTCTTGTTGACCTTGGTCTGCGCTCGTTTGCAGATTCCAGACTGGACAATCTCAAGGCCATCCGCAAGATATGTCCTGAGGCGGAAACCGTCTACCTCAGGCCGACCAGTCCCAAGTTTGCACCAAACATAGTAAAGTGGGCTGATATAAGCCTCAACACTGAGCTTAAGACTATCCGCACCCTTTCCGAAGCCGCGGTTGCCCAGGGAAGAACTCACGGGGTAATCATCATGGTCGAGCTGGGTGAATTGCGGGAAGGCATCATGCCTGACCGATTGATGGATTTCTACCGGCAGGTGTTCAGGCTGAAAGGTATCGAGGTGGTGGGTATCGGCACCAACCTGGCGTGCATGTACGGGGTGCTGCCCACCTTTGACAAGCTCATGCAGCTTGCTCTTTACAAAAGGCTGGTTGAACTCACCTTCTCGACTAAGCTGCGCTGGTGTTCGGGCGGTTCATCGGTGACCATACCAAACATCCTGGAAAAACAACTTCCCAAGGAGATAAATCACTTCAGAGTAGGCGAGAGCCTTTTTCTGGGCACCGATCTTGTTTCAGACAGCTACATCAAGGATCTCAAGCCTGATGCGTTCGTGCTTGCCGCCAGCATCGTCGAGCTAAAGGAAAAACCAACCGGTCCCTTGGGTAAGATGGTGGATAATGCCTTTGGTGAAGCTCCTGTTACTGAAGAAACCGGCGAATGGGGATACGGCGGCGAACGCACGGAAAGGGCGGTGCTCAACGTTGGCAGGCTGGACGTTCCCTTCGAACACCTTACTCCGTTTGACGAGGGGGTTAATCTGCTGGGAGGAGCCTCCGACCTTTTGGTAGGCAATCTCTCCAAAAGCAAGAAAAACTACACGCTGGGTGAAGAGATTCGTTTCCGCTTGGATTATGCTGCGCTTCTCGCGTTGATGCACTCCCGATACGTAGAGAAGGAAATCATTACACCCCAATCTGTATAACCCTATTCCAAACAACCAAAAGAATACTTCCCTCAGCATTTTTCCTTCCCCTTGATAGGGCGAAGTTTGTAGGAGCAAAGCCTGCGCTACCGTCTAGCGTGAGATGCTTGGCATCTCATAGGATATTTTCGCAATAAGGCGGAGCGTACGCTCCGGTTACAAGGAAATAACACTCGTGGCACGAATTTGACTTTTCCCCCTCGTCCTTATACTGCAAACCATGAGATACAAATCACCCAGGCTTACCCCCATTGGAATGGCCCATACCCCGTTTGCAGAACCCCGTGACGTTGAATACCCCCGCCGCACCCTGGGAACCATCGAGATTTATTCCTCCTACGAGGAAGGACTTAAGGACATCGAGGGATTCTCACACATCTACATTCTGTGGCAATTCCACAAATCTGATACCCGCTACGAATTGCAGTTCTGCCCGATGCGCGAAGCAATCCCGCCGCCGCGCGGGCTGTTCGCCACCCGATCGCCCCACCGGGTCAACCCTATCGCGCTTACCATTGTTCGGCTGCTCTCCCGCGATGACCGCATCCTTCACGTCAAAGGCGTGGATATGGTTGACGGCAGTCCGGTGCTCGACATCAAACCCTACACCCGCCGCGACCGTAAATCCCGCATCTCCAACGGCTGGCTGGATGAGGTGGAGCGCAGGGAGCGCTAGGAGGCTATGCGAAAACAACCACAGAGATATGATACGTATTGCATTAACTTAGCGAAATCAACTTCGTTGGCAATCTTCGTTACCGAATGAGAATGACTGCAAGGAGTCACACCGGAGGAAAACGACCATAGGGAGTTTTACCGCAGGAGAGCGATCGCAGAGAGCTCTAATCCGTGAAAATCTGTGTACGCTTGCGACGAAGTCAATCTGTGGTTCGATTTCCCCCTCCCTTTGTGGAGGGGGCTAGGGGGAGGGAAATTTGGAATCCAGCAACCCCCTAGGTCTCTGTGACTTAAAGAAATATCCCTTGACAATCCTGCGTTGATGGTTAGCATCCTGCGATGTTATCCAGATTGTCTTTGAGCCTTCTGATCGTTCCGTTGGTGTGTTATGGCGGGGAGTGTTACGGGTGGCAGCGGGAGGCGCTGGACTGGGGGTTGATTGGTGTAATGGGTGCGGGCGGCTATGCGTTCGGTAAGACCGAGCCGTTCTTTGACAAACCGCTGATTGACGGCCCAGGTGATAAGCCATATCTTGAAGAGCGGGTATCCGACTCCTGGGTGTATGCCTCGATGTTTGCGACCATCGGGCTGGCCGCTTTGCTTCCCAATCAGGACGGCTGGCTCAACAACACGAGCTACCGGCATCTCAAGGGAGCGATGCAGGCCGCGACCGCAGGCTACCTTATCAAGGAGTTTACCAAGGACATCGTGGGTCGTCCCCGGCCTGACTACTACGATCGGGCCGAACGCGGCATTGAGGTGGATAAAGGACGCGAGAGCTGGCCGTCAGGTCACGCCACTCATTTCGCCACCGGTGCCGCCTACCTCAGCCTGTACGTATGGGACGAGTGGCGCAGTGACGACGCTTTAGCCATCGCCGCCAAGTCCACAATCACCGCACTCCTTACCGCAGGCGCAGGATGGGTCTGCTGGACACGCGTGGCCGATAACCGGCACTATCCCGGCGACGTCATTGCCGGCTCCATTTTGGGTGCGGGAACCGCGCTGCTGGCCTACAGCTACCAGCAGTGGTGGACAGCGCCAGCCGATGCGGACGCCCCGGAACAATCCTTTAACTTCCAGGCCACCCCGGTTTCGATCGGGGTGAGGGTGAGGTTCTAGATTTTGCAAAAGGAAAAGCCCAGCATTCCGACTGGGCTTTAAGATTTCGAACGGTTGAAGTTTAGCCTTCAGCGGCTAACATAGACTCCAATTTCTTGATCAACTCAATGTGTTTGTCATAAGACAATTCTGAAAAGAAAGATAAACGGTTCCTTTTATAGTCGTCAAAGCTCCCGATTTCTATTCCAAAATCATAGGTAGCTTTCCTTTGTGCCCTTTCAATAGCAGATAGATTGGAGTCATCTACAGTGGGGAAAAGACGAACTTTTGTTCCAACGACCCTGGGGAATACGACAACTTTGCTTTCCGGAAGCTGGAAGGCTTGTTTAAAGTTATTTGAGAGGAAATCCCACAATTCTTTTTTAAGAAGGGCGTGGAAAGGAAAATTGAGTTCTGCCACGCACGAAGTCCCGAATTGTTCCCAGGATATCTTCTGATGCAATTCAGTCCAGATTCCTTCTTTTTGAAATATTGTTTCTGCCAACTTTTGGCACACCAATTTGGCGTCTTTTGTGGTTCCACGATCTGGAGTAAGTCCCGTTACTACAACGAATATTGTTCTACGACCGATTTGTGCTTGCTCTATCGTAAGTAAACCTCTGTCTTGCAGTTCCAAAGAAGCTTGGCGTACGATGAATTCCTCTATTACTTTATGGTCATCAAGTTTGCCTTCCATTTGAGCTTCCCCAAAAGTTTTCTTCAGTTGTTCCAAGGTTTCGACTCGGTTGACCGCTTCTAACGGGAACACATCATCCTCAAAACGAGCCAAGTATTGGCATCTCAAGGTACCTACAATCTTCATTTTTCCTCCTTGTTGACGATAATGTTGATTGTTTTGATGATCTTCTGCAAACCCTTATTCGGATGATAGCTTTCAGAATGTTCGAAGCTCACCGTTCCTTTTGTTTCTCCTTCAGAGATACCTTTTATCATAAAAGATTTACTGGCTATCAAAGTACATGTAGGTCTTGCAATACTGGGGTCATTAATCTCTATCGAGAGTTTCTTAAAGCCAAAAGGCGCCCCAAAGGTCTCAACTTCTGGCTTTATTTCCAAATAGTCATTCTTTTTTAGCCTAAATTCATCTTGAGGTAAAGTAAGCTTAGGTGTCTTTTTGGAGTTTTTCATCTCGTTCCCCCGTGTTCTCCACATTCTCTTATTATTTTTATTTGGTGATTGACCACGAGATCGGAGTAAGTATAATAGGATTAGATGGGACTATTATCGCATTCGAGGTTGTTTACTAGTGAGCGCCATGCAAGAAATTACTATAAGAAGTTACGATGGAGTGAA
>JAUVJT010000015.1 GCA_030592225.1 Candidatus Stahliibacteriota bacterium
AGGGTATTCTCATGATTATGCTGTGTTACGGTCTGAGCTTACGCTCCGTTCTCAGGGAAACAACATACCGTTCTGCAGGACATATAATCCTATTGATGTGATAGGATATTTATGCGACGTGTCAGTATGATTAATTGAAGCGCAGGGAAGAAAGGTACTGGAAAAGGAAGAGCGAGGGGGTGGGGTTAAGTGTCACTCTGCCCGACATGCGTTCTGTCAGCAATATATTGTGTACCAGCGCGGGTCTTGAGATTTTTGCAGAAAGCGTTTCGGCAAGCTTTGCCAGGCGTTTCCAGCTTGGGCGTTTGCCTGAACGTGCGCGCAGCACCCAGCGAAAAACAAGTCCAAACGAAGCAAGCACCTTATCCAACCCCACCCTATAGCTGAGTTTTTCTATCAATTGCACCATCCCTAGATCGGAGCAGGCAGGACGTTCCAGGTAGGCGAGTACGTCGGCAGCTATCAAGCTATCGGCGTCCTCAAGATAAAGGTATGCCTGCTTCAGGCTGCCGAATGCGACATCTGTTGCCACGTCTACGTCCTCTTTCAGGAAGCCGTCGTTTAAGAGTTTCTCCCTGATAATTTCATCGGCCAGCGCCTTGAATCGCACTATCTTGCAGCGCGAACGTATGGTTGGGGGTAAGGCAAAGGGGCGCGAGGTTGTAAGTATAAGGGTAGTCTGCGCCTGGGGTTCCTCAAGGGTCTTGAGCAATGCGTTGGCTCCCTCGTCCCTTATGTGGTCAAAGTCAAAAAGCAGAACTACCCGGTGCTGCAGCATCCTTGGAGGGTACTTCATTTCGTTACGCAGGTTACGGATATGTCTGATTGAGATTACTGAGGATGGAGTAGGGTCAGGGGAGAGCGTGCCTAAGATGTATTTTTTGCGTTCTTTTCCCCACTCCTCAAGCCATTTCTCCCGATCTTTTTTAGGCTCGGCCCTGAACGGGAAGAGGTGTATTATGTCGGGATTGGCCAGATTGAGGATTTCCTGGCTAAATGAATGTGGGTTGATAGCCGCGGCAAAAAGAATGGCCGCGGTGCGTTTGCCTGTTCCGTCCGGGCCGAAGAACATGTAGCCGCCCTGCGGGTCTTGTGCAGCTTTTTTGAGGAATTCCAGCGCGTGCGGTTGTCCCTTGAGCATGTCCAGAACGCTTGTGTTGCAGGCCATCTATTTGAGATAATTTATGGGATTGCGGAACTCGCTTCCCTTGCTTATGGAAAAATGCAGGTAGTCCGAGGCGGTGCCCAGAACCGTGCCCTGGGAGACGGTTTGTCCCTTCTTGACGCTTATTCTATCAAGATTGCCGTACAGGGAGTAGTAGCCATCCCGATGATCTATCAGTACCAGAAGCCCGTAGCCGGTGAGATGCTCTGCATACTCAACCTTGCCTTTGTTTATCGCCTTGACCGTTCTGGTGCCTGAGCAGTCGATGTCAATGCCGTCGTTGTAGGTCTTGGTGTTGTACCGGGGGTGAATAATGGTTCCGAACGAGGCAATGACCTTTCTGCTGGTCACCGGCCAGGGCAGACTGCCTCGTCCTTTCTCTATTACCGTTCCGGTTGGCTTGCGGTCAGGGGAGGAAGCGCTCTTCTGGGCCATGGAGGCAAGCAATTTTTCCAACTCCCGTCTGCGCGCGTTCAATTCTTTCTGAAGTTTCTCTTTCGACTTCTTGGAGGTTTTTATCTGGCTCAGCTTGCGCTGTTTGCTTCGTTTTGCCGAGGCAAGCGAGTCCTTGGCCGCCTGCTGTTCCGCCAGAAGGGCCAGGAGTTCGGCGTTGAATAATTCCAGGCTGTCCTGTTTCTGTTCGACCTGTGTCTTTGCGTCAAGCAGGGTCTCGAAAAGCCGCTCCTCGGCGCGCGCTGCGTAGCGTGTAAAGTAGATGCGATCGTACACCTCGGCCACCGAGCTTGCTCCGAATACAAGCTCCATATCGTAGAACTGTCCCCGTTTGTAAAGTGAAACCAGCCTGCGGCGCAGGTTGTCTTTGCTGTCCTGGAGCTGGGTTACGAGCGAATCAATTGATGACTGCAGTGAATCTATCCCGGTCTGAGTTGATCTTTGCGAGCGTCTTAACTCGGAGATAAGCCTCTGGGTCAAGGAAACTTGTTCCTGTAACAGATCAATCTCTCTGGCCACCCCCTTCTCCTGTTTCTTAAAATCGCTTATCTCTTTTTTGACCTGGGTGAGGCGGGAGCGAATCTTGGTTAGTTCTCGCTGTCGTTGCGTTTTGGACTGGGGTATCATTACGAAGGGGAGGAGGATAACCAGAAGCCAGGGCAGGAAGCGTTTCACGTTCTCTTGAGTTTGAATGCGTCTATGGCCAGGCCGGAACCAAGCCAGCCGAAGAGCAGGCCCGATCCCAGAAGAACGGCGGCCAGTTCAAGGGCAGGGAATCCCATTGAACCAAGCAGGGGGGAGAGGATGAGATGTATCACAAACACTATCCCGTAGGATATGATGCTGCCGAAGAAACCCTCGTACAGGCCCTCGATGATATAGGGCGCTTTCAAGGTGCGTGGGGCAACGCCCATGAGCCAGTAAAGGTCAATGATTCTGCGTCTGTCAAGAATCGCAAACCGGGTGGCGAGCATGGTCATCAGTACCGCGGAGAATCCTACAAGCAGGAGCACGAACGCATCCGCTCCCAATAGAACGTAGAGAAATTTATTCAGTCTGTCCAGCAGGTTGCGGTCTATCCACGCCTCCTCGATCCCGTCGAAGAGCAGCAGTTTTTCTTCCAGGGCGTCCAGTTGAGCGCGTGAACGGTACTCCGGGCTCAGTTTGAGTCTGACGGAAGGGGGGAGCGGGTTCTCATCCAGGATGTCCAGAAGCTCGGCATCATCCCCAAGGGTGAGGCGAAACTCCTCGAGCGCCTGCTGGCTGGAGACCGCCGAACCCTCAACTACGCCCTCAAGGTTTACAAACTGGCCAATCAACCGGTCAGGATCGGCATCCGGGGTCAGGAATACCACCACCTCAAGCCTGCTTTCAACGTCGTTCTTGAAGGTGAGGAGGTAGAAAGTTCCCAGCGCGAAAATTCCAATTATGGACAGCACCACCGCGAAGATGGCGGCTGCTGCAAACGAGATGCGCCTGCCCCTGAAGAAAAGCCCCGAGCCTTGCTTCATTACAAAACCGGCGCTCATTGCAATGCCCCTTCTTTTAATTGCAGTATCCGGCCGGGAAGGAAGCGCAGCGTCTCGTGCATGTGGCTTACTGCAAGTATGGTCGCTCCTGCGTGATTTACCTCGCCCAGCAGCTTGAGCATCTCACGTTCTCCTATCTCATCCAGTGCGGAGAAAGGTTCGTCCAGAAGAAGCACTTCAGGCTGCTTGGCAAGCGAGCGTGCCAGCGCTACTTTCTGGCGCTGGCCTGTGGAAAGTTCGTACGGGCAGCGTTGCAGGTAATCGTTCATTCCCACCTTGCCCAGCCAGTGTTCGGCGCGCTCACGCGCTTCGCGTACCGGGGCGCCCAGGGCCTGCAGTATGAGAACGACGTTGTCCAGCACTGGCCGGTCGTCAAGCAGACGTATATCCTGGAACACGATCCCCAGCCTCCGGCGCAGCTTTGCCAGGTCTTTTTCTTTAAGCGACGCCACATCCTCATCCAGAACTAACACCTTGCCTTCGCTGGGCGCAAGGACGCCGTAGATGGTCTTGATAAGGACGCTCTTGCCCGCGCCGGTTGCTCCCAATACCCACACCCATTCGTCTTTTTCAACCTTGAGGTTAAGATTGCTGAGTACATTTTGATCGGGCCGAAATTCCTTAGACACGCCCTGGAGCAGGATCATCGCATACTCCTGATAACTGAATCCAGCGCACTCATTTCATCCACCGATGGATTCTCTGATGTCTTTGGCTATGCTCTCCGGGGTAAATCCGAAGAATTCAACGAGTTCCGAGCAGGAACCTGATTCGCCGAACCTGTCCTGCACCCCGATGCGCTTTACCCGGGTGGGGAGTTTTTCGGCAAGCAGGGATGATACCGCCTCGCCCAGGCCGCCTACGATGGTATGTTCCTCGGCAGTGATTATAAATCCTGAGCGCTTCGCCGCTTTAAGCACCGGCCCCTCGTCCAGAGGCTTGATGGTGTGCATGTCTATCACACCTACCGATATACCCTCGCCGGCCAGTGCATCCGCCGCCTGCAGGCAAGGCCACACCAGGGAACCGGCGGCGACTATTGTGCCTTGCGTTCCTACTCGCAGTACCTTGGCTTTGCCTATGTGGAATTCCTCGCCTTCGGCATACACCCTGGGAAGACTGGGGCGGGGAAGCCTCATGTACGCAAGCTTTGCTTGGCGTTCCGCCATCTGCATCACCAGGGCAAAGGTGGCTACATCGTCCGCCGGAGCGATAACCGTGGTGTTCGGAATAATCCGCATCAACGCCATATCCTCGATGCACTGGTGGGAGGCGCCGTCCTCTCCTACCGAGATGCCGGAATGGGTAGCCACGATGTTCAGCCTGACCCCGGAGTAGGCGGCGGAGTTGCGAATCTGCTCCCAGGGTTTGCCTACTGCGAACATGGCAAAGGTCGATACGAAAACGAGCTTTCCCGTTGTAGCCAGGCCGACAGCCGTATCTATCATGTCTGCTTCGGCAATCCCCATATCGAAGAACCGGTCGGGGAAGGCCTTGCCGAAACGTGCGGTCTGGGTGGAGAGTGCGAGGTCGGCATCTAACACTACCACGTCCTTACGCTTTCGTCCCAACTCAAGCAGCGCCTCGCCGTAAGCGTTGCGCAAAGAGAATTTCTCTACTCGTTCAGTTCCGCCAGAGCCCACTTTAACTCCTCGGAGGTCGGTGCGCGACCGTGAAATATCAGATTGTTTTCCATGAATGAAACCCCTTTGCCTTTGACCGTATGAGCGATGATTGCGGTGGGACGTTCGTGTTCCTGCTCTGCCAGTTTGAATGCGGAAAGAAGGTGGCTGAAGTCGTGACCGTCGACGTTTATAACCTCCCAGCCGAAGGCGCGGAATTTTTCGTCCACGGGATCAATGTTCATCACTTCACGAGTCGAGCCGTCTATCTGAAGGCCGTTCTTGTCCACGATAGCGGTCAGGTTTCCCAGTTTGAAGTGTCCTGCGCTCATTGCCGCTTCCCAGATTTGTCCTTCCTGGCACTCGCCGTCTCCCAGAAGCGCGTAAATCCTTGATTCGCATTCGTCAATCCTTAAACCCAGCGTAATACCGTTGGCAAGTGAAAGCCCGTGTCCCAGCGAGCCGGTGCATACCTCAACCCCCGGGGTACACATGCAGGGATGTCCTTGTAAGGGGGAGCCGAGCCTGCGCAAGCTGTCAAGATGCTCTTGCGGGAAGTAGCCGCAGTCGGCAAGCACGGCGTAAAGGGCCGGGGCTGCGTGTCCTTTGGAAAGCACGAAGCGGTCCCGGTCAGGCCAACCAGGTTCGCCAGGTTTATGTCTCATCACATGGTAGTACAGGGTGGTGAGTATATCCATTGCCGACAGCGATCCCCCGGTGTGGCCGGATTTTGCTTTGGCAAGCATCCTGAGCACGTCGCTGCGCAGCTTGCGCGCTTTTGCAGTCAACTGCCCTATTAACTCCGCAGGCGGTTGATCGGGTTTAATGTCAAAGGTCTTTGTCATCTAGTTCCTCGCCAGATTGCCGGCCATCCGGATTGCAGCCAACAGGCTGGACGGATCGGCCTTGCCTTGTCCTGCTATGTCAAAAGCGGTGCCGTGCAGGGGAGAGGTACGCACAAAACCCAACCCCCACGTGATGTTGACTCCTTGGCCTCGGGCCAGCAGCTTGGCAGGTATCATACCCTGATCGTGATACTGGGCCAGGAAACCGTCCACCTGGCTTGTGTAATTGTGGAAGGTGTCTGCCGGGCAGGGACCGCCAATATCCAACCCCTGCTCTCTCGCCATCTTTACGGCATTTCGAATTTCGCGCTCCTCGCCATGGGAAAATTCCTCGCCGTGAGGGTTAAGTGTCAATACCGCTATGGTTACGTCTCTTTGATGCAGGGTTCGCAGAAAATCATTGTACAGCTTGAGTTTGCCCAGGACTCGCTGTGTTGTAATTAATTCCGGCACGTCCTTGAGCGGGTGATGGGTGGTTACGAACGCGAATGATATGTATGGGGAGTGGGCAATCATAACCACATCGTCGGCTGCGAACTCGGCTGCCAGGAACTCGGTATGACCGGTAAAGCTGGCATCTGTGTACTGAATTGCCCGTTTACTGATAGGAGCGGTAACCAATGCGTCTATCTCCCCATCTTTGATAAGGTTAGCGGCTTTTTTTAACGCTTCGAGCGCTGCCTTGCCGGCAGACGGCTGCGCTTTACCGAACTCAAACTCTTGCTCCGGGGTATCGACCACCCGGGGCAAGGGGACGTTTGACTTGAGCATAATCTGTGTTGCCGTAAGGATACGTAAAGGACCGATGATTGTCAAGTTTGATGTCTGGTTACGCAGCTTGTCAAGGGCTTTGACAACAATCTCCGGGCCTATACCTGCCGGATCACCAAGGGTTATCCCGATTCTTGTCACAGCAGTATTCTAATCAATTTCAGCCGAAGAGCAAGGGAATTGACCTTTGAGTATTCAAGGATATACTCCTTGCATGAGGACCTATCTCTTTGAATCAGAGCTTCTGAGTATCGCGGTGCTCTGGGAAGACGGCAAGGCCGAGGAGATATTGCTCAATTCCCCCTCACAGAACTCAACTAACAGCAATCCTCCACCTGTCGTTAAGCGATTCTTTGCCGATGTGGCCCTGTATCTTGCAGGCGGCCGGGCAAGCTTTAGCCTTCCCATCAACCGGGACAGGCTGTCCGCTTTTGCCCGAAAGGTATCTGAAGAGCTTGGCAAAACACGGTGCGGCGAGACGGTTTCCTACGCGGAATTGGCCTGCAGAGCGGGGCATCCCGGAGCGGCCAGGGCCGTTGGCAGGGTTATGGCGCGTAATCGCTTTCCTCTCATCGTCCCCTGTCATCGGGTGACAGGTTCAAACGGTTCCCTTACCGGTTTTGCAGGCGGTCTTGAACTGAAAGCCAGACTGCTTGAACTGGAACAAAAGACGGCATAACCTTGAATTCTCAAACACGCACCCAATCC
Source organism: Candidatus Stahliibacteriota bacterium (assembly GCA_030592225.1). Classification (GTDB taxonomy): domain Bacteria; phylum Hydrothermota; class Tepidihabitantia; order B3-TA06; family B3-TA06; genus B3-TA06. Next base: position 7,094 of record JAUVJT010000015.1, read on the forward strand.
CCCTCCCAAATCTGGAAGCACACGATGATATTTGTCGCCTCAACGTCGGTCATGAGTATAATGATGTTTATCTTTCGTATAATTGAGGGGTTGCGTTACACCCACCTCGATTTGTTTCTGCGCGCTGCGCTTAAATTCTGGCTGGTGGATGGTTGATTATCACCTATCCCTCAATTAAGCCAAGAGATGATGCCGGAAGGGGTTCCGGCCTTTCGGTTCTTGACAGTCATGCATCTGTGCGCTGGACTCTCTCTGGGATTATAGAGAGGACACAATCCCTTTCCACATCAAGCGGACCTGGGAAGGGAATACAAGCAACTGAAGAGTGTATTAACGGTTATATAAACATCAGACCAAGGAGGTTCGAATGAAGAGATTTCCATCACCCAAGTGGCTGATTCCCCTGATTATCCTGGCGGTAGTTATTGCTGCGGCACCGGCGTGCAAGGGTAAGCGAGGGGCAGAAGCGTTAGATGAACTTATAGATATTGAAAGATCAATATCCCAGGAAGAGGCGTACGAGCCATCCGGCAGCGTGGATGCGAAACGCAGCAAGACGGAGGCAGGAGCAAGTTATGATGTGAGTTATCAGATGAGTCCTGCCGCCAGCCCTCGAGACGCGCTCGACCTTCCTTCTACCCGCATGATTATTAAAACCGCTGCACTTTCGGTCAGGGTCAAGAATGTTGATGAAGCTTATGACCGGGCGATTGCATTGGTTGAAGCAGGCGGCGGATATATACTCTCAGGCACCATCTCCGAAGCGGAAGGCGCAAGCGCGGACATTACCATCAAGGTTCACCCCAGGGGATTTACCTCCCTCATATCCAAGCTCGAGGAACTCGGCACTGTGGAGTATAAAAACATCTCCGGCGAGGATGTCACCGAGGAGTACTTTGACCTCGGGGCCGAGCTTGCGACCCAGCTTGCGCTCAAAGACAGGCTCTTCGATCTGTTGAAGAAAGCCAAGAGCGTCTCTGAAGCAATACAGGTTGAGCAGGAGCTTCAGCGTGTGGACTACAACGTTAACCGCATCAAGGGACGCATGAAGTACCTCGAACAGATGGTCGCCGAGTCCACCATTACCCTGAGCGTCTACAGCGAATCCTACACTCCCAGAACCCCGTTTGTTAACTGGGACAGGATAGGTCAGGGGTTCAGAACCGCCGGCCAGATACTGGTATATATTTTCTTCGGATTCCTACAGGTGTTGATTGTGTTAATACCCATAGCCGTCATGGTTCTCTTGATAGTATGGCTGGTTATCCGCATCGTTCGTAAGCGCAAGGAAAAGAAAGCCAAAGGTTGATTCAAATAGGCAGTTGATTCCCCTTTAAGCACCGAAGCCTCGTCGGATGGCGGGGCTTCTTACTTAAAGCGGGTTTGGTTGCAGGGCTGATTTTTTTTGGGAGAGAAAAAAAGAGGCCGGATACCGGCCTCTTGTAATTCGTCTACCCTCTTAGAGAGTCAGGTTTCTATTCCTTTCCGTTGAAGGGCGGGTACACATCGGTCATATTCATATAGCTCATGTAGGCCATGACCCGCAGAGACCAACGAATGTATCTCTCCACGAAACCGAACATGCCTTCGGGATACTTGCCGGAGAACAGAATCGCCCACCACGCGATGAATTGCACAAAGCCGGCAGCTATTCCAAGGAAAAGCAGAAGGAACCCATGTGGGATCAAGCAGTAGAGCCAGCCGAAGAAGGTACGCAGTAATAGAGTACCGCGTGAAGACTTCTCGGGGTAGTCGATGTTGAAGTGCAGCGGATGGCCTTCGATTTCCTTTCCATTAAAGGGCGGGTACACATCGGTCATATAGCTCATGTAGGCCATGACCCGCAGAGACCAGCGATAGTAGTTCAACACGAAGTTGTACATACCCTGGGGATACTTACCCGTGAATAGGATAGCCCACCATGCGATGAATTGCACAAAGCCGGCAGCTATTCCAAGGAAGAACAAAAGGAACCCATGCGGGATTAAGCAGTAGAGCCAGCCGAAGAAAGTACGCAGCAACAGAATACCACGTGAAGACTTCTCAGGGTAGTCTATCTTGAAACGAAGGGGATGATCCACAATAACCTCCTCTAAGGTTAAGTTTTGGTTGGCTCTATTGTAGTGAAAATCATCAATTCGTCAAGTGTTTTGGAGGAATAACTCGGGTGAATGGTTTTTGTTCAAGGAATTTGGGAGTCAAAGGCCGAAGGAATGTTTTTGTTCCGGCATGGCGGATTCCTGCCTCAGAGATTATCAGGAAGTAAGGACTCACACCGCTAAAAGATAAAGGGCCGACTCTAAGTCGGCCCTTTGTGAAATTCAATTAAAGGTCACACGTCTATCATTCTGGCCAGCACGGCCTTGCCACGGTACTCGGGCAGAAGGATGGGCGCCTTGCGCTCGGGCGCGATTTCCGCTTCCTTGAGCATGGTCACGTAGCGGTCTACGTGTGTCAAAGACAGGTTGCCAGACTGCGCGCCCGATTTCAAATATTTGGCTGCAGACATGCCTGAGCGTCTGCCGAATACCAGGCAGTCCAGGGTGGAGTTGCCCATCAACCGGTTCTTGCCGTGCACCCCGCCTGAGACCTCGCCGGCGACCCACAGGCCATCGAGATCGGTCTTGCCCCAGGGATCTGTTTCCACCCCGCCGTTCTGGTAATGCAGGGTGGGGAACACCAGCACCGGGTCGGCAACTATGTCGAGATCGAACCGCTTGAACATGCGGACCATTCCAGGAAACGCCTTGGCGGTAGTGCCTTCGCCGTTCTTGACATCGATCATGGGGGTATCAAGCCAGATGCCGCGCATACCGGTGGGGGTAACCACGCCCTTGTCGTGCACGTAGCACTCGCGAATAAAGGATGAGGCCTCAACGTCGCGAGGTTCCAATGGGAACACGAAAGCCTCACCTTTGACGTTGACCGGTTGGGCGCCCATACTCCTGAGCTTTTCAGTCAACAACAGACCAATAATCTGTTGGGGATAGGCCGCGCCGGTGGGGTGATACTGCACCGTGTCAGTATCCTTCAGTTTCGCTCCTGCGCGATAGGCGATTACCGGACCGTCATAAGTGGCGCCGTAGTGGTTGGTGGTAGGGAAGCCCCTGATGTGAAGCCTGCCGAATCCTCCGGTCGCAAGGATGGTGGCTTTGGCTTTAACTATCTTGTACTCGTGGGTCTCCAGGTTCCACAGCAGTGCCCCTGTGACTCTGTTCCCATCGGTGAAAAGTTCGATGACCGGGTTGTGTTCGAGCACCGGTATCTTTCTCGTGCGAAACTCGTCGCGGATCACCCGCAGTTCCTCAAGTCCGGTGTAGTCTGCGCAGGCGTGCATCCTTTTTCTGCATGTGCCGCCGCCCCAGCGCTCAACGTAGTCGCCGGCCTCGTCCTGGTCAATCATGGCGCCGGATTCCTTGAGCCAGTGCATGATGTAGGGAGCGTCTTCGACCAGTCCCTTGAGCACGTCGGGCTTGTTGGTAAAGTGTCCGCCGCCCATGGCGTCGAGCCAGTGGATGGCAGGCGAGTCGTTTTCACGGTCAGCGGCCTGGGTCCCGCCCTCGGCCATGATGGAGTTGGAATCGCCGTGACGAAGCTTATTCACCAGAAGTATCTTTTCTGCTGCAATACCCTCGTTGTTCGCCCAGATTGCAGCGGCCGTGCCTGCAAGCCCGCCGCCGATAATCAACAGGTCAACCGAGTAGTCTACCTTGTCCAGGTCAATGTCAGCGGGTTCGATAAGGGGATAGGCCTCGAGAAGGTCAATCACCTCGTTCGGGCCCATATCGCCTTTGTTCTGGCCGATGGATATGGCGCGTTTTCCGCCTTCAGCGTAGTCCGGGTGAACTGCAAGCACCTCTTTGCGCTCCTCTGCGGTCATTGCTGCAGGGGTGTAGTCCTTGCGCTGCGGCCTTGTCTTATTGACCACCTCTATCAGCTCGCGCATGTACTCGGGGTATCCGCCGATGAATTTCATTTCAGCCATCATTGCCTCCTTTAGTCTGCTTCCCGTTTTCTGTCCGCATACCGTTTTTTAAGTTCCTCAATATCCGCGGCGAGAAGTTTCTTGAAATCATCATCATAGTTGCCTTTTTCCATTTCCGCAAGCCTTTTGGTGATGTGTTCCGGCTCTTTCATACCGTATCGCCCGTACATTCTTCTGGCCAGTTGAGCAACGTTGAACTGGGTTATTTCGGCAGGGCAGCGGATGGCGCACAGGCCGCACATGATGCAGTCGAAAGACAGCTCCGCCACCGCCTCAAAGTCGCCTCTGAGCGCTGCCTGGATGTAGTCCATCACCTCGAGGTCCTGGGGACAGGCTTTGGTGCAGGTGTTGCAGGCCACGCATCTTGCCACTTCGGGGTAATGCTTGAGGAGCATTGCGGCGTTGTAAGATTCCTTGCTGATGTCGTAGAAGGCTTCCTGGGCAGGTGCGAACGGAATCTGGACAAGATACATCCCGTCCTCGACCCTGGTTTGGCAAGCCATGGCGGTCTTTAATTGATAGGAGCCTTCTTTGCGGTAGACCGTGGCGCAGGCGCCGCAGAACCCGGCTCTGCATCCGGCAGCGGTTATGAACTTGTAGCCCGCGTACTCCATGGCCTGCATGATGGTTAAGCCTGCAGGCACCTTGTATCCTCTTCCCATTATGTATATATTCACCCAGTGCTCTATGTCGGCTGAGTCTATTCCGGTGGTAACCGCCTTGTTGGCATCGGCGATTATGTCCATGATACTTTTTTCTTCGTTCATGACCCCTCCTTTAGGAGTGCTTTGGCACGAAGCAAAGGTCTTGGGTCTACGTAATTACCTTCGAACATGCACTTATCTTCACCCAACCCGAAGGCAAGAGCCATCAACTGAGTAAAATAAAATACAGGCATCGTCTTAAACTCCGGGTACTTCTCGGCAATCTCTTTCTGCCTTGCATCAAGATTGAAGGCGCACAAGGGACAACTGGTGGTTATCGCCTCCGCTCCGGCCTTGTCGGCCTGAGAGAGAATACTGTACGCCAGATCGATGACCAGATTCTTGTCTGCGACAGTGTGGTAAGCGCCGCAGCATACTTTTTTGTAAGGGTTGTCCACGATCTCCGCGCCCAGCGCTCTGAAGAGATCCGCGCCGATGGTGGGGTCTTCCGGGTCATCAATCCCTATCTCCTTGGGTCGGAGCAGCATGCAGCCGTAGTAGGGGGCTATCTTCAAATCCCCCAAAGGGTTGGTGACCGCTTCGCCGATTTTGTCAAACCCCATTTCCCGCAAGATTTCCATAAGATGCACGACCTCGACGTTACCTTCGTAATCTTCCTCCCGATCCATGAAGTTGTTGATTTTGTCCAGATCATCAGGATTATCAGCCACCCGCAGGGCGGAGCCTTTCATGGTGTTAAAGCACATCGAGCACAGGGTAAGGAGCCGGTACTCGTTGTCCACGATTCCCTGCCGGTTCATCTCCTGCACGCGGACGAGATTTCGGACAGGCGCCACGTGATGCATGAGATCGTCGGAGGTCAGGGAGAAGACGGTCCCGCAGCAATTCCAGCGGGGAATCTCCACCATCTCAATCCCCAGGGTGCTGGCTGATGCCAGAGCCGAGACCTCAAGGTTCCTGGCCGTTGTTTTTAGCGAACAGCCTGGATAATAGGGTATCTTCATAGCTTCTCCTCGGAGATTGCAGAATAACCACAAAGGACACAAAGAACACAAAGAGAGAATAAGCTCGTCGAGTTAAGACGTGCAATAGTAGTGCTGAGCTTTAGTTCCGCTGCGAGACTAAAGTCTCGCACTACATGCGGGACTAAATCTGCGTTCATCTGCGGAATCTGCGGATTGTTCAGTTTGTCAGCCATTCTGAACTCCTAGCCGGTCAATTTGCGGAAAGCGCTCACCAGGGCAATCTGGGGCAGCTTATCCATCTCATCAGCCGGGATGTTCATTATGTCGATGTGATCTATGGCCTTGCGAAGGCTGAGCTGCCTCAACGCTTCGGCAACCTTTGAGGGGTCAAGGCCGCGCGGACATTTTACCGTGCAGCTAAAGCAGGAGGCGCAGAGCCAGATGGTTCTGGTTTCGGCAACCTCCTCCTGTCCAAGTTGAACCATCCTCATCATCTCCGCCGGAGTCACATCCATTTCCAGAACCAGTGGACAGCCTCCAGAGCAGGTGCCGCATTGTTCGCACACGGTAATCGTTTCGCCGCTCAACTCAACGATCCTGCGGAGGAATTCTTCGTTCTTGGAAGTGATTACCAATTTATTGATCATACCTGGATTGACTCCTTTCGGTCTTCGGCAAAGAGCCTGTTGTTTATGTCCTTACCCAATGCTTTCCTTGTTTGAGCGGGAATAGGCTTGGCTTTTTTGCAATAATCCGCCAAACCGTCTATCTGTTTAACGAATCCCCCCAGCATAACGGTAACGAACTCAAAAAAGCGCACCCTGTCGGGTTCGATGCCGCTTTCACTCAAGATGTTCGCCACAGTAGAGACATTTTCTTTCATTACCGCTGCGCTGTGAGGATAGGGAGACGATTTCTGTTCGCTATCGCCAATGAATATGCCGTCGGCGCCGGCGGCGAAAGCCTGCAGCATCAGTTTGGGCGTTACCCTGCTCCCGCTGGGAACCCTGATTATTAACGAATCGGCAGAGTAGGTCATCTTGGCCGTTCCAACGTTATCGGCCAGCCTGTAGGCGGTCATGTCGTCTGCAAAAACAAGTATCCTGGTTTCGTTCTTCTTCTTACTCGCCAGTGCGGCCTTAACCTGTGCTGCGAGTTGATCGTTACTGTAGCATTGCAGATCCAGGGCATTCCTGGGACACGACGCGATGCAGGAGCCGCATCCGGTGCACAGGGTCTGATTTACCTTTGCAAGCTTTGAGACGAGCGATATGGCGTTTAAGGGGCAGGGGCTGACGCATAACCCGCATCCGTCGCAGGCTTCCTCGTGAACGAACGCCGCAAGCGGATCAATGGTGTAGGCTTCCTGGTTCATGAGCCTTACCGCCCTGAGAGCCGCTGCACTTGCCTGACCGACCGTATCGGGTATGTCCTTTGGTCCCTGCACCGTACCTGCCAGAAACACCCCTTCGATTAGCGTATCCTCGGGTTTGAACTTTGGATGCGCCTCCTGAAGGAATCCGTCAGGGCTTTTTGACAGCTTCAGTATCTGGGCAATCGGCTCTGTTCCTTTGTTCGGAACGAGACCGGTTGAAAGCACCACCAGGTCAAATTCGAATTCCAGTATTTCTCGCGACAGGGTATCCTCAATCTTCATGATTATCTTTTTGGTGTCCGGATTCTCGAACAGCTCCGCGGGTTTGCCGCGCAGGAACTTGACTCCGGTATTCTGCGCCCTTTTATAGTATTCCTCGAACCCCTTTCCAAAGGCGCGAAGATCGGTGTAAAACACGTAAACGTCGCGTGACGGGTCTGAACGCTTCAGAAGCTGGGACAGCTTGGTGGCGTACATGCAGCATATCCGGGAGCAGTATTCGTTGCCGACCTGTTCGTCACGGGAGCCGACGCACTGAATAAACGCTATCTTCTGCCCCATCTTTCTTATGGGATTGCCTTCAGCCCCGCGAACCACCATCCGTTCCATCTGCAATGCGGTTACCACGTTCTCAAACTTTCCGTACCCGTAGACCTTCTTGGTGGCTGCGTCAAAGGTATCGTAGCCAGTGGCCACTATTACGGTATCTACGGTAAACTTAACCCGTTCGGGTTTCTGGTCAAAGTCAATGGCGTCATGCGGACAGGCCTTTACGCAAAGCCCGCAGACTTTTCCCCCTTTAGTCAACCGCAGACACTGGCTTTCGTCAATTATGTGTTTGTACGGAACCGCGAAATCGAACGGCACGTATATGGCCTTGCGCATGGTCATGCCCTCGTCGAACTCGGAAGGCACCTTGACCGGGCAGCTGGCCTCGCAGCTTCGGCAGGTGACGCATTTGTTCATGTCCACGTAACGCGGCTTCTTGAGTACGCTAACCTCAAAATTGCCAAGGTAGCCGTCAATGTTTTCTACCTCTGCGTTGGTCAACAAGGTTATGTTGGGATTGGCCGGAACGTCGGCCATCTTGGGCGAAAGGATGCAGGCCGAGCAGTCCTCGGTGGGAAATGTGCGGGAAAGCTGGGCCATTTTGCCGCCGATGGACGGTTCGCGCTCCACAAGGTGAACCTTGAACCCTGCATCGCCCAGACCCAGTGAAGCCTGGATTCCTGCAATGCCTGCACCGATAACCAGAACCCTTTTGCCGATGGGCATGGTTTTCTTTTCCAAAGGTTCGTCCAACCTTGCCTTTGCTATGGCTGTGTCAGTTAAGTCTTTTGCCTTGCGGGTGGCGAATTCAGGAAAATCAAAGTGAGGCCATGAGCACTGCTCGCGGAGGTTCGCCATCTCTAAAACGTAGGGGTTAAGTCCTGCCTTGGCAAGAACGCTGCGAAAGGTCTTTTCGTGAAACTGGGGCGAACATGCGGCTATCACGACCTTGTCGAGCTTGTGTTCTTTGATGTCGTCTGCAACCTGCTTCTGTCCAAGTTCAGAGCACATGTGTTCGTTGGTGCGCACCAGCACGACATCGGTTTGCTTTTCTGCAAACGCAGCCACCGCTTTGACATCCACTACCTCGGATATGTTGCCTCCGCAATGGCAAACGTATACTCCTATTTTCCCTGTTTTCATTTTCTCCTCATGTTTTCACAGATTGCGTCGTAAATCACAGGCATCATGCTACGTATTCTGATTTCCATGTCAAGTAAAATCGCCGCATCAATCATCACAACCCTTCCATTATTACATCCGCTATCCCCGGTATGCTGGCCTGAACGTCCGAAGTGCACTCTTTACTGAAGGTAACGTTATCTTTAACCTGTACCGCATAGATATCAATAATCTCCGGCATCTTGTAGCCGAGCTTGCGGCCCAGCTTGACCGCGGTTACAAAATCCACGCCGTGGGCGTTTATCAGGTGGGCCGGGGTGTTGAAGTCTTCGGGGCTCAATCTGTAGACCTCGCCGGGCTTGCCGTCCGCGGTCTTTATCGAGTCAACCAGAACCAGCCGGTCAAAGCCTTCAATCTCATCAAGGATGGAAAGTCCGCCCACGCTTCCTTCCTTGAACTCTATCTCAGGATGCTCTTCCATCATTTTCTTAAGTTCGCGCACCACCTTTATGCCGACGCCGTCGTCAGTAAGGATGGTGTTGCCCAGACCGAAAATCAGGGTTTTCATCGCTATTGCGTCAATGTCTTTACTATCTCACCCTCCGGGTTGTGGATAGTGATTATCAAAGGCATCTGGCCGGGCAGGGAGTGGGTGGTGCAGGCCAGGCAGGGGTCGTATGCCCGGAACGCCATCTCCACCATGTTCAACAGCTTATCCGAGATCTCGCCGTTCTTTATAAGCATCCTGGCAGCTTTCTGTACCGACATATTCATCGCGGCGATGTTGTTCTGGGTGGCCACTATTAAATTAACCGCGGTCAGCACCCCGCGCTCGTCGGTCTCGTAGTGATGGTAAAGGGTGCCTCGCGGGGCCTCGACCACACCGATTCCTTTGACCGGTGTCCGGGTGGGGATGGTGCGGACGTCTGGATTTGTAAGCTCGGAATGTTGAGCCAGTTCCAGCATTCGCTCCGAGGCATACAAGGCCTCGATGAGCCTTGCCCAGTGAGTGGCCAGGGTGTTGTGAACCGGCTTGCCGCCCAGCACGTCAAAGTAGCGCTCGTAGTGTTCCTGGGCAAGAGGGGTGGCCATGCCATCCGACACGTTCAAGCGGGCAAGCGGAGCGACTCGGAACACACCACTGTCCTTGCCGTCCACGAATCCTTTCCAGCCGATTTTTTTCAGATAGGTGCATCGGGCGTAGGTCCATGGCTCTACGTGCTCGGCGACGTGATCAAGATAATCCCGGGGCTTGAATTTGGCGAACTCCACGCCGTCCGGGTCAACCACCCGAATCATGCCGTCGTAGAAGTTCACCTTGTTGTTGGAATCCACCAGTCCCATGTAGTAGGTGCGGTGTTTATAAACGTCGCCCAGGATAACGTCCACGTACTCCTGGTTTGCAAGCACCACGTCATCGAACAGCTTGAGCGCGAACTGGGTGAATTCCACCGCATTGCGGGCCGCGTCTATTATCTGGGTGCGGTCATCTTCGGTCAGTGCTTTGGATACCCCGCCGGGCAGACCGCACACCGGATGGATGACCCGACCGCCTATGAGGGTAATCACCTGGCGGCAGCGTTTGCGCGCGTCAATGACCTTTTTGCCTATCTCGACTCCGACCTTCTCGATTACACCCAGGATGTTGCGCTGTGCAGCCGGGGCGTCCAGGCCGACCACGAACTCCGGCGCCCCAAGGAAGAAGAAGTGCAGGGTGTGATCTTCCATCATGAACGCCGAGTTCATGAGTTCGCGGATTATCCTGGCGGGCAGGGGCGGGTCCACCTCGTACAGATCGTCCAGAGCCTTGGAGGAGGCCATGTGGTGGGTGGTAGGGCATACTCCGCATATCTTGGGAGTGAGACGCGGCATCTCTTCGGCAGCCCGACCTTCGCAAAACTTCTCAAATCCGCGTAATTCCGGCACCTGCAGGTACGCATTTTTTACGTTCCCTTCGTCGTCCAGAAATATCTCTATCTTGCCGTGGCCTTCGAGCCTGGTGATGGGATCAATGGTTATGCGTTTCATTTGATCCTCCTTCTTCTCAGCACCGAAGAGGGAAGACTATACATGAAAAAAAGCCCTGCAGGATCAACTATATTATCCAGGGCTTTTTCCAATTCCTCCTCGGTCATCTCCTCTTCTTCTTCGATTCCAATCAGGGAGGCGATACTTGACAAGGCTTTTGCTCCCAAATCTTTTACTTCCCTGGTGGGGCCAAAGCACCCCCGGCAGGGCATACCGGCGTTAATGCACCGCTCTCCGCATCCGGAGCGGGTGGCCGGGCCCAGGCAGATGATTCCCTCGGCCAAAAAACACTGCTTGGGATCGTGCAGTACCTCGTGCGGACGCTTGATCTGGCTCATGGAAAGTTTCTCCGGCTTGTATTCAGCCAGAGGACAGGTGTCGCACAGCGCCTTATCAGGGGCAAGCACCGTTCCCCTCTCCGGCAGTTCCCCTGCAAGTATCGCCTGCACCGCTCCCATGATCAGGTCTGGCGGAGGCGCGCACCCGGGTAAGTAATAGTCAACGTCTATTGTTTGATCAAGGGTCTTGACCGTATCGTAGAACTCCGGCAGGGTCAGTGTACCTTCGGGAACCTTGGTTTCGGTCTGAGGATAGATACCCTCGGGATTGGTTACCGTGGGAACGGTCTTGTACACACGCTCAAAGATCTCTGCCTTGTTATGGAAGTTGGCAAGCCCTGGTATGCCGCCCAGGTGGGCGCAGGAGCCGAACGCAACCACCAGCCCCGATTTGCGGCGCAGGAGATGAACCATCTCTTCCTGTTCGGATGTCCTAATTGCGCCGTTGATGAAACTCACCGCAATGGAACCGTCTTCCATGGCTTCAACGTCTTTCTTTTTGAAATCCAAGGCCACCGGCCAGAATACGATGTCCACCGCGTCGGCTACGGTAAGCAGATCCTCGTTAAGGTCAATCACCGCTTCCTCGCATCCGCCGCACGACGCGCACCAGTAGAACGCTACTTTTGGTTTACTCATCAGGTAACCTCTTGATGCAGATTAAGGGGGCCCAGCTTCTGTACGGTTTCGATGGTCTCGTTTACCAGTTGGGCGAATCTGCCGCCCTCATTGGCCGAGACCCAGTCCAGCCTGAGCCGCTCCGGTTCGATGCCGAATTGGGCAAGTGTTCTTTTCAGGAGTGCTACTCTTCTTAATGCCTTGTAGTTTCCGTTCTTGTAGTGGCAGTCGCCGGGATGACATCCCAGGATAAGAACTCCCCAGGCGCCCTTGCTGAACGCTTCCAGAATCAACTCCGGATCTATCCGGCTGGAACACATGGTACGAATGATGCGGAAATGGGGGTTGATTTTCATCCTGGCAGTGCCTGCGGCATCGGCTCCGGCATACGAACACCAGTTGCAGCAAAAAGCCACTACTTTGGGTTCAGAGTCAGTTCCCATTATGCCTCCCCGGCAAGCACTGCGTTAAGCATTGCCCGCAGCTGTTCGGTTTTGAAATGTTTCTGTTGTGCCGCACCGGTGGGACAGGCGCCCGCACAGGAGCCGCATCCCTTGCACAGTACGTCGTTGACCTCAGCCAGCCTGTGGTTTTCTTTCTCGACGAGCTTGATGGCGTCGTAAGGACACATGGCCACGCACGTTCCACATGCGGCGCACAGTTCTTCGTTTATGACGGCCGTAATCGGCTCGGCCTCGAATTCTCCCTGGTTCATAAGCCTGATGGCGCGAGCCGCGGCTGCTGAAGCCTGGGCAACGGTGTCCGGGATATCTTTGGGACCCTGTGCGGTTCCGGCCACGAATATCCCCTCGAGAAGGGTATCAACCGGCTTGAACTTGGGATGGGCTTCCTTCAGGAAGCCGTCAGAGCTTCTGCTGAGCCTCAGTGTTTTTGCTATTTTAAGGGTTCCTTCACCCGGCTCCAGGCCGGTGGCAAGAACCACCGTGTCGAATTCCGCTGCAAGCACGTTGCGGCTAAGTGTATCTTCTACCTTCAGGGTTACCTTCTTTGTTTCAGGGTCTTCGATGGCTTCAGCCGGTCTGCCTCTTACGAATTTGACTCCCACTTCCTGGGCTCGCTTATAGTACTCCTCGAATCCCTTGCCGAACGAACGCAGGTCGGTATAGAACACGTAAACCTCTCTTGAAGGATCGGCGCGTTTTAAGAGCTGGGAGAGTTTTGTCCCATACATGCAGCATATGCGGGAGCAGTACTCGTTGCCCACCTGCTTATCCCTTGAGCCGACACATTGGATGAAGGCGATGCGTTTGCCTATATCCTTTGTGGGTTTGCCTTCCGCGCTGCGCGAGATTATCCGTTCCATCTGCAAAGCGGTTATCACGTTTTCATATTTCCCGTAGCCATAGACTTTTTTGCGGGCGGCGTCGAACGGTTCGTATCCGGTGGCAACGATTATGGTGTCAACGGTAAACTCGTGGGTTTTTGGCTGCTGGGTAAAGTCCACTGCGTCGTGGGGACAGTCCTGTTGGCAGAACCCGCATACCTCGCCGCCGTGGGTGAGCCGCAGGCATACACTCTCATCTATGATGTGTTTGTAAGGGACGGCGAAATCGAACGGTACGTATATGGCCTTGCGTACGTCCAGACCTTCCTCAAACTCGTTGGGCACCTTAACCGGGCACCGGGCCTCGCACATACGGCAGGTAACGCAGTTATCTACGTCCACGTAGCGGGGTTTTTGGTGAACCTTGACTTCGAAGTTGCCCACGTAGCCTTCCACTTCCTCAACCTCCGCGTTGGTGATAAGGGTTACGTTGGGATTGGCCGGGACATCGGCCATCTTTGGCGAAAGGATGCACGCCGAGCAGTCCTCCGTGGGAAAGGTTCTGGAAAGCTGGGCCATCTTGCCGCCGATGGACGGCTTGCGTTCCACGAGATATACCTGGAATCCGGAATCGCCCAGGTCGAGCGCGGCCTGGATACCGGCGATGCCGCCGCCTATCACCAGTACCCGTTTGCCGATGGGCATGGTTTTTTTCTCAAGCGGTTCATCCAGCCTGGCCTTGGCTATGGAAGCCGCAGTAAGGTCAACCGCCTTCTCGGTGGCAAGTTCAGGTTGGTCAAAGTGAGGCCATGAGCATTGCTCTCGAATATTTGCAATCTCAAGAACGTATGGATTCAGGCCCGCTTTTACCAAAACGTTGCGGAAGGTTTTTTCGTGAAACTGTGGAGAACATGCCGCTATTACAACCTTATTCAGCTTGTGCTCCTTGATGTCGTTAAGCACAAGGTTCTGCCCGAGTTCGGAGCACATGTGCTCGTTGGTGCGGGTGAGCACGACATCTGCCCGCTTCTCGGCAGATGCCGCAACTGCTTTTACGTCTACAATCTCGGATATGTTGCCTCCGCAGCGACAGACGTACACTCCAATTCTCATTTTTTTCTCCTCATCAGGATGTAACTTGGCTCCTCATACCCACCTGTCGTTAATTGTAT
>JAUVJT010000206.1 GCA_030592225.1 Candidatus Stahliibacteriota bacterium
ATACGCTTGCGACGAAGTCAAACCACAGATGAGAACTCCAGTTGGGTTCTCGCCTTCGTCGTAGGAGAGAACCTTAAGTCGGATAAGTTCAGTAGATACATATCTTATCGTCGCTTGCCGATTTTCGCTCTGTACCTATGGAACACAGTAAAGTAGGCATCCCAAAAGGCAGGCTCTGTTCTTTGTGTTCTTTGTGTTCTTTGTGTTCTTTGTGGTTCAATTTATCAAAAGAAAAGGGGAAATCAAAAAAGCCCGGATTGAAACTAATCCAGGCCCCAACGATTAAGCTTATCGTAAAGCACCGACCTGCTGATACCCAACACCCTGGCAACCTTGGATTTATTGCCGTCGTATTCAAGTATCAAACGCTGGATATAGCTTCGTTCGTAACGCCCCTGCAGTTCGGCCAGGGTTGGATTGCCTTTCGAGTAATCGTCAAGTTCAACATCTGTGCTCTGCTGCGGGATTTTTATATCATCGGGAAGATCGCGAAGCTCTATGCTTCCCTTGCCCCTTGCAAGCAGTGCGGCCCGTTCGATTACGTACTTTAGCTCCCGCACGTTACCCGGCCAACTGTACGATAAAAGCACGGAGTGTACCTGTGAGGAAAGAGCCAGGTGTACGCCCGTTGCTTCGTTTAGACGCAGGAGGAAATACTCGGCAAGGAGTAAGATGTCATCCCCGTGCTCACGCAGAGGACCTACTGCAATAGCCAATCCCTTGAGGCGATAGTAAAGGTCTTCCCGGAATTCCCCTTTTTCAACTGCCTGTTTGATATCTTTATTGGTAGCGGCAATTATTCGCACGTCGGTTTTGACTTCCCTTACCCCTCCCACCGGCCGGAATACCCCAAGTTCAATCACCCGCAAAAGAGAAGATTGGTTTGCCAGAGATATTTCCCCTATCTCGTCAAGAAAGATGGTGCCCCGGTCGGCGACCTCGAACAAACCCACTTTCTTTGTTACCGCTCCGGTAAACGCGCCCTTTTCATGACCAAAAAGCTCGGAGGCCAGAAGTTCCTCGCGTAAGGTTGTGCCGTCAACCACAACCATGGGATTAACTGAACGAAGACTATGTGCATGAATACTGCAAGCCACAAGCTCTTTCCCACTATGACCCCTAGACCTTTGGTCCGTACCAGTTCATCCTTAAGAGCTATATTGCTTCGTTCCAACTGTCCTTGTTCGGCGGCGTGACCTATTACCTTGATAAGCTCATCAATCTTGCATGGTTTACTAAGGAAATCAAACGCGCCCAGTTTCATAGCCTCTATCGCCATCGCGACGGTGGCATGCCCGGTAAGCATAAGCACCTTCAAGGTAGGCCGTTCCACGTTCAATTTCCGCAGCAAGACCATGCCATCCATTCCCGGCATCCTGACATCGAGCACGACCACGTCGAAAAAGCGCGACTCCAACTGCATTATCGCCTCTTCGGCATCGCCTGCAATCCTCACCTGGCAACCCCGACCGGCCAGGGCGAGAGAAGTAGACTCCAGGAAAAGCTCTTCATCATCTACCAACAATACTTTTATCTTTCTATTATGCGAATCAGGATTCATTGTACTCCTCGCCGGTTTCAGGAACTTCCACGATAAACACAGCCCCGCCCCCGGGGCCATCTTCGTACCTGATACGCCCGCCAAAACTTTCCAGAAGCATAACGCTTAGCGACAGACCCAAACCGGCGCCTTTCTCCGCGCCCTTGGTTGAAAACAGCGGTTCAAATATCCGCTCCTGCAAATCTGGGGGCACGCCTGGACCATTATCCATCACTGATATATTAATCATGCTGCCGGCGGCCTCGGTTTTGAGAACCAGCCTGCCTTTGCCTGCCATGGCATCCAAAGCATTCTGAACGAGATTCACCAGCGCCTGCTGAACGGCAATCGGGTCAAGCATGGCATCGGGAAGATTCTCAGCCAGAACAAGTTCAACCTCTATATCCGGTGACGAAAGAGGCTGGAAAAGAAGACGAGTTACCTCCTTTAGCAGACGATTGACGTTACTGGAACGCACGTCGGAACGCCTGGTCTGGATAAAGCCCATAAGACCGGACACCACCTTTTGGGTGCGATCAACCTGTTTTTCAAGTATTCCAAGATATTTGAAGGCAATCTCCTGCAGATCATCTGGAGCCTGGGGGTATGACTCCAGCAAATCACGCAGCACTGCGGACGTTGAAAGCATAATGGCAAGAGGATTATTTACCTGATGAGCAATCCCGGCGGCAAGGGTGCCTACCGAGGCCAGTTTTGAAGCTCTAAGCAACTGTTGCTGCATTCGCTTGCGCTCGGTGACGTCACGAGCGATTGCCGTAATGAAATTGGACATCTTTCTTGCCGAGATCTCCAGCACCAGTGGGCGTCCGTTTTTATCTTTTAATCCTATCTCAAATAATGAAAGGTGAGATTCCTCATTAATTGCCTGTAATAGACCGTGATATATCTTTTTGATTTCTGCCGGGCTTTCTTCAAACTCGGTAAGTTTTAACCCGATGACCTCCTCCGGTTTATACCCCAGTATGTCTTCTACGGCGGGGTTGACGTAAAGCACTGTTCCTTCAAAATCGATGCTTACGATAATGTCTCCGGCGCTTTCCGCCAGGCCCCGGAACTGGGCTTCAGATGAAACCAGGGCCTTATCGTAGAAGCTCTTCATCGAGCGAGCAAGAGCAATCATCAGATGGCTCGTGGCAATTCCTTCCTTGAAATCCAGTTTCCCGGCAAGGCTGAGTGCCTGGTCAGCATAAGTTTTCATCTTTTCTGAATCAGAACGGTGGAATGCAAACGCCAGCTTATTTAGCGTTTCTACCTTCTCTTTACCCGCAGCGCCTTCGCCGGGTTTGGACTCAAGCTCAGCCAATCTCTTCTCGAGTTTTGTTATATCATCAGCAGCCATAAATCATAGCTCCTGTACCAAACTATCCTTTCCGGAAGTGTTTGAAACGAGCAAAAACGTGCTCAAATCTTCCGTACTATATAAGATGCGGGTGTTGGAATGCCCCCTTGTTATGTGCCGGAAGCGCATATCTTGCCTCGTAATCCCAACGCCCAATCACCTGTAGGAATCTAGTACAATCATAGGGTAGTTTTTAACGTTTGTCAAGTGTCTCTCCCGTTGACAACCCCTGATTAGAGCCTATTATTATAAAACAAGGAGGAAAGCATGAAGAAACGTGTATTATTGATAGTCCTTGGCGCAATGTTTTTTGCGCTTCCCTTAACTGCTCAGGAATCCTGGGTGCGTTTTTATGAAGCGGAAGAGTGGGAGGAAATGGAGGCCCGGTGCGTTATCCAGACCGCGGACGGCGGCTATGCAATCTACTCCCACTACTGGGCGTATGGCGGCTGGAATAAGGTATGGCTTCTTATGACCAACCCCCATGGCGATACCCTGTGGACCAGGAAATACGAAAATACAGCCTCCTGGGGTAGCGATGCCCTGATAGAATCGGCTGACGGAAGCTGCGTGCTCACCGGCACGGGTTATACCGGGGAGAATTACGACGTTTGGCTGTGCAAGGCAGGCGCGTACGGCGACGTTATCTGGGAGCGTCTCATAGACCTTGGCAAGGGTCTGCGCGAATACGGCTCATCGGTACAGCAGACCACCGACGGCGGTTACGTAATCGTTGGGTCTACCGAACGCCTCGATCCGCTTGAATACGACGTCCTGCTGATAAAGACCGACGCCCAGGGAGATACCGTCTGGACCCGCACCTACGAGACAGATGGGGGGGGGGGGGAATCAGTAT
>JAUVJT010000088.1 GCA_030592225.1 Candidatus Stahliibacteriota bacterium
CTGATTTCAACCTTAACGTCTATGAACGCGCAGCGCATCTTGCCAAGGCTGACTTGCTGTCCAACCTGGTGCGTGAGAAGGAGTTTACATCTCTTCAGGGCATAGCAGGTGCAATCTACGCCGAACGCCTGAACGAGTCCCCTGCGGTCTGCGTGCCTATCCGGGAGCAGTACACCGATACGCCCTCCTCGGCAGACTCGGCAGCGCTGGCAATCGCAGACAGGATTCTGACTATCTGCGCTACCTTTGCAACAGGTAAACCGCCCAGGGGTTCGTCTGATCCGTTTGCCCTGCGCCGCCAGGCAGGGGCGATCTTCAAGATTCTGACCGATCACAAGATTCACCTCGACCTCCCGGCAGTCATCAAGTTTCCCCTTAAACTCATCGGCAAGGAAGAAAAACAAAAAGGCCAAATTGCCGCATTCCTGCGCGACCGTCTTGAACTTTTCTGCAAAAATCAAGGCTTTGCCTACGACTGGGTAAACGCGGTGCTGGCCGTTGCCGCACACGACCCATACGATGCATATCTCAGACTTTCCGCTTTCGGCGAACTGGACAAAGGAGAAGAGTTCAGGCTGGTGGCGGTAAGTCAGAAACGCGTCGCAAACATCACCACCCGTAACACACACTCCTCACCCCCAGATACGTCTTTATTTGAGCAAAAGGAAGAGAAGGAGCTGTGGAAACTAGCTGAGGGTATCAGACCCAAGGTAGAATCCGCGGTAGCGGCGAGGGATTACAAGAAAGCACTCGAACTTCTTCTCTTAATCCGACCGGCTATTGATAGCTTCTTCGATGAGGTGTTCGTGATGGTAGAAGACGAGAAAATAAAAACCAATCGCCTTTTCCTGCTCAACTCAGTCAAGCAGGAGTTCCTCAAGGTCGCTGATTTCTCGCAGATTGTCGTCGAGTAATTCAATACCAGGATTTTTTGAGCGGCACTCACAATTGAGCGTCAAAAAAAGAAAAGAGGCCTACAGGCCTCTTCTCTTTTAATAGCAGGACGCAACCCCTCCGGGCGTCCTTAACTAAGAATTATTGTATCGGTTTCCAGACTGGATTGCGATTGTAGTAGATGTTCTTGATCAGGCGATAGCGTTCCTTGGGGTCGGTGGTGCTGCGGATGCCCAGATACATCCAGTTCCAGTCCTTTTCCTTATACTGGTAGGCTATCCACTTGTTATCTGGAGAAATAGAAGGATTGCCCACCGACCATTTCTTATGCTGAACCAGGGGTGTGGGTTTGGCCTGTGTCGTAACGTCAACCATGTAGATGTTGTAAGACCTCTCGCCGGCGATGTTCACGGTATCGTCGCGATCGGTGGAGAATGCAAGGAACTTGGAGTCGGATGTCCATACAGGGTTGATATCCTCGCCGGGATCATAGGTTATCCGGGTGGAGGTGTTGGCTGCCAGATCAAGAACGAACAATTCAGACTGACCCATCACGTACCTGGAGTAGGCAATCATCTTGCCGTCCGGCGACCAATCCAGAGCCACCTCATCCTCAGGGGTGTCGGTTATACGTTTCGTTTTGCGGGTGGCGATGTCCATGATAAAGATATCCTTCTGCGGCATTCCTTTCTTGGTGGCTACCGCCGAAGAGAAGGCTATCATCCTGCCGTCCCAGCGCAGGGCGGGATAAAAGTCGTCGTAGTCGTTTTCGGTCAGGCGAATCTCGCCGGTTCCGTCTGGATTAATCATGTATATCTCGTAATTGCCGTCGCGGGTGCTGGCAAAGGCAATCGGGCCTGCCGGACACCAGTCAAGCCACACGTTTTCTACATTTGTTCCTTCGGTATGGGTAAGCTGACGAACCTCCATTGAAGGCAGGCTCATCACGTAGACGTCAAACGCCCCGTCTTCCTCCATAGAGCTTATGAATGCAATCTCGCCGGTCAGGTTTTCAGGGAGCTTTTTTTCGCACCCGGCAAATATCAAGACGGCCGCAATTGCGGCAATCGATAGTAAAAGGATTCGCTTCATGCAGGCCTCCATTGCTGTTTAGACTAATATAAGCTTAGTCGCGGATTTGTCAAGACCTATTGGCCTACCTCAGGTAAACCAATTTCGCAGAAATGCATCCGAATGCATTTCTTCACCCTCGTATTTTGTTAAAAACCAAGCTCTTTTTTAAGCACTTCGTGTACAACGGCAGTCACCTCGTCAACCATTCCATTGACCTCGGCAAGCAGCCTGGTTGACTCATTCAGCAGAGCCTCGGCTTTTTTCTTATCGGCCAACCCGGGCACGTTTATCATCACGTTGTCATGCGCGCCTTCGGCTGCCGCACGCGCCTGGGCCGCTGCAGTGGATACGTCGGAGATGGAATTCTTATTGCCCTTCCCGGCAGTTACCTTAGCGATCTCCAGCACCTTGACCATGTTGCGGACGACAGACAAAGGAACCTCGATTGCATCGAGTGTTGCTTTCTCTAACGCTTTGGCCCGCGCCGCCTTCTGCTCGTCGGTCTTGCGCTTCATCCGACCGGCGGCCATCATGTCGTTGAACGCATCGGTGTCGCGGTCTATGCCGGCGTTGAGTTCGTCCTTGAGCTTCTGCGCTTCGATTGCAACGCGCTCCATGTCATCCCAGTAATCCTCGTAATCCTTCTTGCCGTGAGTGAGGCTGGCCACCATCGAAACCAGCGCAGCTGCCTGCGCACCCGACACAGCCGCAGCCGAGCCGCCGCCCGGAGCAGGGGAGTCGGTGGAAAGCTCATCAAAATAGTCTTTGAGCTTCATGCCCTCGAGCCAGCCTTCTTTGGCTACGAACGACTCAACAATCTTCTCTTCAGCCTTGAACGGGTACAAATCATCCAGACCCAGCGAAAGCACCGCGATGTGAATGAGTTCCGAGTCGGGCACCCCGGTGGATTTACCCATCTTGTTTAAATAGTAGCGACCTCCATCTAGCAAGGCCTGCTTTGGAATCAGTCCAACCAGTTCCGAACCTGTCACCCTCACACCACGCCGCTCGGCTTGCTTGATGCACTCGTCGAATACCTTGTGGATGGGCGTAATCTTATAATTTGTGAAGTTGATCGAGATCTGCGCTCTGCCGTACTCGTCAATAACCCAGCCCACCGCCTTTACGTGGGTAAAAATCCCCGGCTTTTTTACGGCCTTGCCCGCCTCGTCGCGGACAATGTTGCCCTTCTCATCCCTTTTCGCTCTCCCC
The DNA here is from genome assembly GCA_030592225.1 of Candidatus Stahliibacteriota bacterium. Taxonomy (GTDB): domain Bacteria; phylum Hydrothermota; class Tepidihabitantia; order B3-TA06; family B3-TA06; genus B3-TA06. Next base: position 3,181 of record JAUVJT010000088.1, read on the forward strand.
TTCTCACGGATGTCGAGTGCGATATCCTGGGCTATCTTGCGGTCCCTGGTGCTGAGGTTGATGTTGTAAGCGACCAGGAATTCCCTTGCACCAACCGCGGTTGCCCCTGCAGTGGGGTTGAATTTCGCAGGACCGAAATCAGGCTTCCACGCTTGCGCGTCGCCACCATCTGCGAACCTGTCGGCCAGTCCCTCGTACTCACCCTTGCGTGCGTTGGCCAGATTGCGCCAGTCTTCTCTTGAAGCCGCCTCTTCATAAAGATACACCGGAATCCCCAACTCCTCGCCTATCCGCTTGCCAACCTTACGGGCTATCTCGGCGCACTCCTCCATGCTTACACCACTCACCGGCACGAACGGGCACACGTCGGTGGCGCCCATGCGGGCGTGCGCGCCCTTGTGGGTGCGCATGTCAAGGATTTCGGCAGCCCGTTTGACCACCTGAAACGCGGCCTCGGCCACGCCGTCGGGGTCGCCGATAAACGTGATTACGGTGCGATTGGTGGCATCGCCCGGGTCAACGTCCAGAAGCTTGACTCCCTCAACTTTTTGGATTACGGAAGTTACCGCGTCAATCTTGGCCTTGTCCCTGCCCTCGCTGATGTTGGGTACACACTCGACAATCTTCATGCAAGCCTCCTTGGGGATTGTAGGTTTGATTCTACTGAGGTGATTTGATAAGTCAAGGAAAAAAAGTTCCCTCCCCCTCTGGGGGAGGGTTAGGGTGAGGGGAAATATGCGGAATGCCCTCACCCCTTCCCTCTACCAGACGGTGGCACACGTCCCGGTGGGAGAGGGTGAAGCTTAATTACACAGAAGTATAACTTGCGAAATCAGCCCGATTTCCAAGTCCCGAACCTGCGCCACATACCTCACGCCTTGAAGTGGCACGCTTCGTGCTGTATAATCTAACGTAATCTAGTTAACATAATGAGGAGGAAATCGTGAAGAAGTTTGTTTTAGTCCTGTTAATCCTTGCTTTAATTCCAACCCTTACCCACGCCGGGTGGTGGAGAACGTATGGGGGGAATAGAGGGGATGGCGGTACTCATGTTGAACAGACGGATGATGGTGGATACATTACAGTTGGATATAGAGGTTTCATAAGTGATGGATGGGGGAACGATTCGAGTAATATCTGGTTGCTTAAAACAGACTCAAATGGAGATACCACTTGGACGCAAACTTATGGAGGTGAAAGCATAGACTTAGGTAGTTGTGTCCAGCAAACTTCGGACGGAGGCTACATTGTTTTAGGTACGACATATTCTTTCGGTAACGGAGCATGTGATATTTGGTTACTTAAGACTAATGAAAACGGCGATACAGTATGGACTCGAACATACGGCGGAGAAAAGGGAGATGCAGGCGAGTTCGTGCAACAAACTTTAGATGGAGGATACATTATTTCGGGACGCACTGCCTCCTATGGAGCTGGAGAATGTGATATTTGGTTAATTAAAACTGATGCAGAAGGTGAAATAACGTGGGACCAAATCTACGGGGGTACTGATTACGAAACCAGCAACTACGTTACGCAAACTCCTGACGGAGGGTACTCAATTATTGGGAATACCAAATCTTTCGATTCTGGATATTATGACATCTGGCTTTTAAAAACCGATTCATTGGGAGATACAGTCTGGACACGCACTTACTGGAAAGAACTAAGTGATTGTAGCAATTATGGACACCAAACGTCGGATGGCGGTTACATAATTATTGGTTCGATTACATCAATTGAAGGTCCTGGGGACTTTGATGTGTTTCTGTTCAAGACCAACGAAAATGGTGATTCTGTGTGGGTACGTAGATACATCTCAGAAATGGACGCTCACTGCATTCAAGAAACACATGATGGTGGGTACATTTTTGTTATGAACCGCTGGGGTTCATACGGTGGGGATTATATTTGTTTAATAAAGACAGACGAGAACGGTAATGAATCATGGGAACAGCAATTTAGAAGAGAAGCAAACGATCGTGGTTATTGTATTCAGCAGACTTTAGATAGAGGTTACGTTATAACTGGAAGAACTGAATCCTTTGTACTTGGAAGTAAAGACCTCATTCTCGTCAAAACCGACTCCCTTGGTAACCTTGCTATCGAGGAACCCCCAACACCCGCAACCCAACCTGATTGGCACATAACCACCCCCATCGGCCGCACCATCACCTTGCGTGCGCCGGAGGGGACGGGGACAATAGACCTTGCCGTGTTCGACGCCTCGGGTAGACAGGTTGACGAAATCCGCCTGGCGTCAGGAAACCTGATCTGGGGTCAGGGGCAACCAACTGGGGTGTATTTTATTCGGGAGGTTTCGGGCAGTTCAACCACCAACAAGGTAGTTTTGGTGAGATAAGAAATTTAAAATTTGCAATTTGAAGTTTGATATTACGACGAAGTTGCAACTCTGTCCACCTTCTGACTAACTTCTGACCAACTTCTGGGTAGCTTTTGTCCACCTTTTTTGCGAAGAAAAATAGGAGCAAAAAGGCCTTGACTTAGGCAAAATCGCACTTACAATAATATCGTCATGGAGCGTGCGACACTAACCACAGTTTCTAAACCGGAGAGCGACATAGATTTACTGCTAAATACCTATTTTTCCATGTCAACAGGGAACGGCAAACCTTCGTCTCAAGATAAGAGACGGCCAAAGGCATCAGCGCATGTGACGGGGAAAAATCTCACTTCAAAAGAAGATAATTCCCGTTCAGATGCGGAGCTTTTGGCCGGAGCACGAACGGGAGATAACGAAGCGTGCCGTATCATAGTGGAGCGGTACCAGCGTCTCCTCTACAGTATTGCGTATAAGTTCCTGGGAGACCACAGCGAAGCCGACGATGCGGTGCAGCAAGTTTTCATCCGGTTCTTTGAGAAATCGGGCAGACTGCGTAATGCCAAGGCGCTTAAAACGTACCTTGCTCGCAGTACGTCCAACGAGTGCATTGACCGTCTGCGCCGGGTAAAAAGAAGGCAGACCGTCTCGCTGGAAGTGTTGGGCGCTGCGGAAATACTGGCGCTTGAAGACGCTCAAACGCCTCAGAAGGACGTCAAGCGCAAGGAGTTGGCCGTGCTCATACAATGGGCCCTGGATCAGCTTTCCGAGAGGCAGCGACGCGTGGTTGTGCTTTCCTTTATAGAGGGTCTGAGTTACGCCGAAATCGCAGAAGTGCTCAAGTGTGAAGAGGTTACGGTAAGAACCCATCTTCACCGGGCGCGCAAAAAGTTGCAGAAGCTTTTGGGGCCGCGGATACGCGGTTTGGAGGCTGAATTTGTACGATAACGACAAAAGGCACGCAGATGCGGAACTTGATATGAGATGTAACGATATAGATTTTGCCGCTTATCTGATTGGTGAGCTGGATTTGGCAGAGCAAAAAGCGGTTCGCGCGCACCTGCAAACCTGCGAACATTGCCGCGAACAGTTGGCTGCTGAGACCAGCTTCAACCGGGCGATGCGTCAGGGATTGCGCATTGATGTCGATCCTGCGTACTGGAACCGTATCTGGCCCCGGATTCAGGTGGCGTTGGTTGCCCGCCGCAATCGCCGGTTCAAGCTGTGGCTACGCTGGGCGTTTGCCAGCGCCGGATCCCTGGCCGTTGCGGTGTTTTCGATATTCATACTTTCTGCCGTACTCCCCGGGCCCACGTTGGCCATGCACGAGGTCTCCTATTTCACCGACCTGCCTGCCGCTCCCCCTGTCGTTATTGAAGAAGATACCCGGCAGTCCACTTCCCTTGAAATAGCCAGCCTTGCCATAGGCAGCCCCACACCGTCAGAACGTGCCGGGATATGGCGGCGGGTGGCCGATCTCGAGGAGGATACCCGATGATCAAAGCTGGTTTTCTGCGCAGGTCGTTGACTCTGATCGTCGCGCTAGGCATGGTTGTGCTGTCGGCGACATCGTGCGCGAGAAAACCGGCCCGGGTGCAGTGGAAGCTTGCCGAAGGAAAGACCTATCTTTATCGCAGCGAGATTACCGGCTCCTGGAGAATCGAAGGCTGGGAGATGGGCGAACGGGGCCGCGAGTTCGGCAATCTGCTGGAATACGAGATGATTGTCGAATCAATAGATACAAACTCGGTGATGAAAATCAAGGAGATTATCCATCTTATTCGCGAGAACGTCGAATACGAACCCACCGTAATAACCTATAACATGACACCCGCCGGAAAAATCACCGAGGTCGTCGACATTGCCGAAGGCACTGCTCCGCGAACTCTTCCCGCCAGCACGCGTCGTGAGCATTATATGGAAGAAACCCAGCCCGCCTATCCCGAGCATCCTCTTTCCGCCGGCGAGTACTGGGCACAGGAAACCAAGATCGTGATGGAAGACAGGGTGATTACCGTAACCAACAAGTTCCGGGTAAGGGGATGGGAAAAAGTCGGTGACTACAACTGCCTGCTCATCACCTACGACGGCGAGATGCTCATTCCCTACGAAAGCAAGGGGCGCGACCTTCTTGACCAGGGCACGGCTAAGGGAAGCATCTGGTTCGCGCCCGCCGAAGGACTGCTCGTTCAGCAGGTTGATACCTTCTACATGGCCACCGCGCGCATCGTGCCCGAGGGCAAGGAGCCGCCTGCCACGTACATCGTGGAAAGCGTCCGCATCCACCAACTTGTAGAAATACACTAGCCTCGATCAGATGAATGATTACCACAAAAACATATCAGAGATACAGTCGCCAGTCGAGAAATACGATTTAGGCAAAACCGATCCCGAGAATACAGAGCTTGCTTCAGAGTTTATAGATTTGGTGAATCATGCCATGACCGTCAACTTCCTGAGAGCTACCCAAAATGCAAACACAAACCCGTTGAGGTCGGCAAGTTTCCTTTTCGATCCTACTCAGACTGCTGAGGCTAGGCTTACCACATCCAAGGTAGACAAGAACAGAATTCTGGAAAAGGTTCACGACAAGTTTTTGTATTTTCTTACCGACGTGATGAAACTGGTAAAGCCTACGTTATGGCTATCAATGAAGGCAGGACGTTCGGAAAAGGCGAGAGCCGCCAGGGAAGAGTACTACGCGAAGATTGGCAAGTTCAACTTGATAATGGATGATTTGAGAACCATGTTTGTCAGGCACAAGTTGACGCCCGACGAATGGAGAATGGTACACAATGCGATGAAAGATAGAGAAGGCAACGTCGAGTTCCCGAAAGAACTTTTGCCTGCGGTGACAGAGGGCAAAAAACGATTGATGGAGTTAGGTATTCAGGCCGCACAGATAAAGATAAACGGGAAGCCGTTGCTTGATCCAAAAGCGTTAATACACAACTTCGGTAGATACCTACCAAGGATGTATGAAGCGTTTGAGACCTACAAGCTTTGGAAAAAGGCGAAG
>JAUVJT010000178.1 GCA_030592225.1 Candidatus Stahliibacteriota bacterium
AGACAGGCACTACTAAAGCAGGGATTCAGGCACGGCAAGAGTCCTCATAGGTTCTACACGCCACAAGGAACGCAGGTTGACGTTCTCCCCATTACGAAGAGGGTAATAGGGACAGGCTTCATTGAGTTCCCAGATGGTGAACGCCTTACCTCCTTCGGATTTTCAGAAGCGCTGACGCATGCCAAAGAAAAGCCAGTGGGCGACTGCGTGGTATCCGTCGCGCCGCTTCCGATCCTGGTAGCCTTGAAGATTCTTGCTGCCACGAGGCGTCACGGCCCGGATTTGCAGGATATCGTAGCGTGCATGAACCAATACGAAGAGCAAGGTGCCCGTCGATTCGATGACGTAGTCTACGCGGAGAGCCTCACCTTCGAGACGGCCGGTGCATATCTTCTGGGGAGGGATCTACTCTCAATGATGGGTGCGAAGACCCTTATAGCGGTTAACGAAGCCCTTATTGCACTCACGCATGACACACAGCCAAGTAGCGGGACTGTCAATACTAGCGAAGTTACCGCACTCCTACGAGCTTTCGTGTCCGGTGTGGGATTCACATCTCCCTGATGTCATGATCTGTGAATAGCTAGAGATGTCCTAATGATTATTAGTTTAACCGCTTTATTCCTATCAATAACAATTAAATCAGCCGTTTTAACCGCATTGAACAAACCCATGTTAACGAATTGAATTTGAAACTACCCCGAATTTAGTCTGAACGAATCGGCGGTTAAAATCGGCTGCATTTGCTTGTTATGTGTCAATTATCCCTTGAATTACTCCCGTAATAGGTCCATCACCCTGAACATAAATCGCACGCATTTCCTTTGCCAAGTTATATGATTGAAGTTTCCAATCACGTACGCCTTCAGTTCTGGATGGTAAAACATAAACGCACCTGTCGCCCCCAGTACGCCCCAAGACCTGTATTTTGCAGGCATAAGCAGTGGAATGTTTCGTACCTGCCAGATGCCATAACCATAATCAAATCCAGGGTTAAGCCGGGCCTTGTCCTGTTTCATTATTGCAAATGTTTCTTTCGATACGAGTTGATGGCCTACTAACGCTTTCATAAATAACAGCAGCTCTACTAATGGCGCCACCACACTACCTCCGGCATAGTCAAAACCGGCAAACCCTTAGATGTCATTCAACCGGGTTTTATCGATATAAAAACCAGCCTCCGGTTGCGGAGAGGCCTGTTCAGGTTCGGAGTAGTGAAGCATATAGGCATGTTTCATCCCGATAGGATCGAAAATCAGCTTTTTCAGAACGGCATGGAACGGCTCTCCACATACCTTCTCAACGATCAAACCGAGTAGGTGGTAGTTCGTATCGGTATAATACGATTTCTTGCCCGGTACCGCCTGAGGCGTCAGATTCTTTTTTGCCCATTCGACCGCTTCTTGCGGTCTTATGTCGAAGTTGGGATCGGCAAGTAGCTTTTTAAGCAATGGGGAAAAATTGTCTGGTAGACCAGAAGTTTGATTTAAAAGATGCCGGATCTGAATATCTGGGGAATAGTCTTTCCCCTTATAGACATGCAGGCTATCCATTAATCCAGAATCGAGATAGGAGTTGATGCGATCCTCAAACGACAATAGTCCTTTTTCATGTAGTTTACTGACAATAACGGATGTAAATAGTTTGCCAACACTGGCCATATAATTAGGCTGCTGTGGGGTCGGGATACCATTTTCTCCCGTGCCTTCTGCCAAATTAATGTGCAGTCCCGTATTGTCCGAGTGTACGAGCAAAAAGGCATTTATAACCTTTGAGTCTTTTAGTACCTGTCTCCGAAAGAAGACCTCAATCGGCGATGTTTTTTCGTTGTGATTCATAGAATGTTCCTAATCCTGATATCAATGATTTACACATAACTCATTATTCTACCCAAAATCTCCCTCTTGCCAGGAAATCAGGCTCCCAACGTTGCGCATTCTATGACTCCGTCCCTCTATTGTCAAGAGAAGACCTGAAGAAACCGTTTGATCGGAATCAGCCTGGCAGTTAACATAACATCGTAACTGGCGAGTTATGGAGATTGTTGATAATCAGGAATCGAAATATGACCACAGTTGAGAAGGCTCTTGAGTCGGTGCTGGAGGGTTACGCTAGCTTCCTGCGGGAGAGGATGTTAGCACCGCTTAAGCATCAGCCGCACTTAGTACGGTGGGTGCAGGAGTTCCTTCTCTTTGCTAAGCAGCATCGCGGCTATACGTTCGAGCAGACGTTGGAGCTGTTCTTAGCCGCCCTCGGAGAACGACTCGGCATCAAGCCCTGGCAAATCCAGCAGTGAATGAGATCCATTCCCAGCCTAGAGCAGAGGGAAGAGCCTGGAAAGGTGCCGTTGATCGCCGCAGCAAGGCAGGCCCCACTCATTTGTCATGTAATCCACTAGAACCGCGAACGACGTTTTACATAACCAGAACAGCAGTCACAAACCAAGATTTTCGCCGCTGTTTCGGGTTGATGCAGTTATTGGCGTAACTATCTCCACAATAGCTCTGTCCTACTAAGTTACCATGGTTTGGTATACCTGACCATCAGGCCGCCTTCTGTCTCTGCGGCACTTCGCTCATCATCCCAGGATATTGTCCGTGCCCGTTCGTGGTGCGGTACGCGTCGACACAGAGCAACCTTTGATTCGCCAGGCAACCCATTAGGTTCCGGCATCAACTGCCAACAAGAGCATTCCATGTCTTCGTTACGTAGAAGATGGGCTGATGATCATCCACGCTCAACCCAAACTCTTTGAGGAAGCCCTGCATATGCATTCTCCATTCCCTCTTTGTTAGCTCGGCGTGGTTCTTGATCTCCTTGAGAATTTGCCTGGAGGCCTTGAGGCCCTCTTTGTTCAGGGCTATTGAACTGCTCATTTCTTTGAGCTTTGCGTCAAGGGTTGCTTTGGCGTCCTTATATCTTGCTTTATGATCTTCGAGAACTAAGACGGGCCTTTTGTCTAGGACTGCGCCATCCGAGCTCAGGAATTTCAGGGCACCCAAATCGCCGAAATTGAATGCTATCGATGGGATATCCGGGGGCACCAGGGGCACAGGGTCTCGGGCATTCTCAATTCTCCAAACAGAACGCCCCGCAAACAAATTCACAAATCCCTTATCTCCAACACGGGGGGCTCCGTAGGTGTAGAGCCCTTTGGCTTGAGGGGTTCTTGCGAAACACAGAGCGGCCAAGGCGCCGCCCAGACTGTGCCCGGTAATCCATAGCGGGCGGTCCGGGTCCTCAGCCATCAGGCCATCCAGGATAACCTGCAATCCCTCAGGGCCTCCCCAAATCTCGTCCAGCGCTCTAAGAAATCCCCTGTGAACCATTCCCCCCCGCTCAAAAGGAACCGGAACGGCATTGAGATCGGTCCTGATCTCATGAAGCGCTGAGAAGCTCTTTAGTTCAGTACCCCGAAATGCGGCAATTGCGAGCTGGCTGTTCCAGCTGACCATGCACTCCGTTCCGGTCGCTCCGAGAAAGCGGAAATCGTCAAAGCCAGCCAGCTTATAGGCCATCCTGGCAAAGCCGGGATGACAGTAGGCCAGAAACGCACATTCCGCAAACCACCACGAGTTAACGGGTGAGTATTCCAGTTCCTTCGGCTCCAGAAGATGATCGTCGGAGTTCTCGAAATAGACATAGTCCATATCGGGTGGAATCAGGTTACGTTCACTCGGATCGGGTAGTTTCTTCATTCTCATCAAGCGCTCCCTTGACTAGAAAGTCTAACTTCCCTGACTCTGAATCTTCCTCAATCTGTCTATCCCACCTTTCCCAATCTCTTTCATAGAACCAATCTCTCAAGCGGCCAAATTCCTCTTTCGGAAGAGATTCAATTGAGGATAGGATTTCTTCTACTTTTGGCATAGCTGCTCCTTTTCCATTCTTTTCGACCTACCTTATTATTCTACCCAAGCATTCCGTCTTACCAAACGATCACTAGCCAGACGCTATGGATCCTATGACTCCGTCCCTCTATTGTCAACTGGGAGCCATCGACAATTGTTCCCTTGCTTGAGGCTAGCACCGCAAATAGAGATTGTCAAGGGCAAGCAGGCAATCACCCCTTTCCTACCGCACATGCGGGATCAGACCGCCGTCTTGGAGGATGGCAAGGATTTCCTTGAGGAGAGAGGGAAAGTGATACTCATTACCTTCGTGAGTCAGAACACTGCTCTCAAACTGTGCCTTAGCGCTTCTCTCCAGTTTTCACCAGTGGTCGAGTGATCTCAAAATTAACGGTGGAGAGCTCAGCAGGAGCCAGATGGGTCGAAGCGTCCAAGATTTCAATGCCGATGATGTTTCCATCGATGTCATAATCAAGAATGAATCCATCCTTGATCTCGTCGCTTTCATGATACCCGCCCTCTTGGAGCTTGATGTAGAGGGCGTCTGCTTCTTCATC
>JAUVJT010000207.1 GCA_030592225.1 Candidatus Stahliibacteriota bacterium
ATTTTCAACTTGACGGGCGAACGCGTCTACTACGGTCAGGTCTTCGCGCCTGATTACGAGTTCTCGTGGAACGGAACGGATTGCTTTGGCCACAGCTTGCCCTGCGGGGTGTACGCGGTACGAAGCGTCCGGCCTCAGCTAAGCAAACCTGCGCGGTTCGTGTTCCTCAAATAACTGCTTCAACCATTGAAATAAAAGGTTTGACAAGCCTTGCATCAAGCGTAGAATCGTTTAACAAGCTTACGGAGGAATTGTTGGATATCTTCAAGAAGTGCGAGGACTACTATTCACTTGTTAAAAGGGTAAAAGACGAAGGCTACTACCCCTATTTTATCCCCATAGATTCACAGCCTGACCACGACGTGGTAATAAACGGCAAGCGTATGATAATGCTTGGTTCCAACAACTACCTGGGACTCACCGCCGACCCTCGCGTAAAGGAAGCGGCTATTAAGGCCACAGAGAAATACGGCACCGGGTGCACCGGCTCGCGCTTCCTCAACGGCACCCTGGATATTCACATAGAACTTGAGGAAAAACTGGCGGATTTTTTCCACATGGAGGACTGCATCTGTTTTTCCACCGGTTACCAGACCAACCTGGGTGCAATTTCCTCTCTGGTTCTGAAGGGCGATTACATAATTGCAGATAAACTTGATCACGCCTCCATAATAGATGGCGCCTTGCTTTCCAGGGGTTCGCTCAAGCGTTTCGCGCACAACGATGCGGAGTCTTTAGACAGGGTGCTTGCCGCCCTTCCTGATGAAGGGGGAAAGCTGGTTGTGGTGGACGGCATTTTTTCCATGGAAGGCGATGTTGCCCCGCTGCCCGAGCTTGTTCCGGTGTGCAAACGCTACGGCGCCCGCATCATGGTGGACGAGGCTCATTCGGTTGGCGTTATGGGCGCTACCGGAGCGGGCGTGGTTGAACATTTCGGCATGGGCGATGAAGTGGATTTGGTGATGGGCACTTTCTCCAAGTCGTTCGCCTCGCTGGGCGGTTTTATTGCAGGACAGGAAAAGGTAATAACCTTTCTGCGCCACAACTCGCGTTCGCTTATCTTTTCCGCTTCTATCACCCCGGCGTCGGTGGCCTCGGCGCTCAAGGCGCTGGAAATCATCATCTCCGAACCCGAGCGCCGCGAAAAACTCTGGGGAAACACCCGCATGATGCTTGCCGGGTTTCCCGCTCTCGGCTACGAGATAGGCACCTCCGCCACCCCGATTATTCCCCTCCACATCGGCGACGACATGAAAACCCTGTTCTTCTGGAAGGAGCTGCACCACGCAGGGGTGTTCGTCAACCCGGTGCTGCCGCCTGCCGTGCCGCCATCCAAATCACTGATCCGCACCAGCTACATGGCCACCCATGCCAAGGAAGAACTGCGGCGCGCCCTGGATATCTTCGAGGAGGTGGGCATGAAGACGGGAGTCCTATGAGTGATAAAGAAATTAAGATAAAGGTTGTGCGCTCCAGGAAAGATCTGCGGCGCTTCATCAAGATGGCGTGGCCGCTTTATAAAGATAACTCCCACTGGGTGCCGCCTTTAATATCCGACCTGGAGCATCTCCTTACCCCGGGTCGCAATCCGTTCTGGGATAACGCCGAGCGCCAACTCTTTCTTGCCTTGAAGAACGGGGAGATTGCAGGCCGCATCGCCGCCATCATATCCCGCAGGCACAACGAGTTATATAAAGAAAAGATGGGATTCTTCGGGTTCTACGAATCCGCCGATGATCAGGACGTTGCTCGCGCCTTGTACGGGGCAGCAGAGGAGTGGCTGGCAGAGAAAGGAATGAGGCACGTGCGCGGACCCATGAACCCGCACATCAACGAGGAGATAGGTTTTTTGGCCAAAGGGTTTGATGAAGACCCGTTCGTTATGATGACCTACACCCTTCCCTACTATCTCAAGCTGGCCGAGGCCGAGGGGTTTCGCAAGGTAAAGGACGTTCATTCCTACTGGGCCCCTACCAAGGCCGGCATGCCGCCTAAAGTGGAACGGATAGTCAAAGCGCTAAAGAAACGCTACAAGATTACCGTGCGCCCGGCTGTTATGAAGAACCTTGAAGCTGAAGCCGCGCTTATCAAACAGGTGCATGACGAGGCGTGGAGCGCCAACTGGGGCGCGGTTCCCTTTACCGATTCCGAGTTCGACGAGGTGACCAGGAAACTCAAACCGGTATTGATTCCAGACCTCGTTCCCATCGTGGAGCTTGACGGCAAGGTGGTGGCCATTGCGGTTGCCGCGCCCGACGCCAACCAGGTGCTGGGTCTGGCCAACGGCCACATGTTCCCGTTCGGGTTCATCAAGGTGCTGGCAAACCAGCACAAGGTGAACAGGGTGCGGGTCATGATTCTGGGGGTTCTCTCCGAGTACCGACGCCACGGGTTTGACGCGCTGTTGTACTACGAGCTGTTCAAGGCGGCCCGCAAACACGGGTTCGTGGGCGGCGAGTTCAGTTGGATACTTGAAGACAACGTCAAGATGATACGCATCATCGAGGGCTGGGGCGGCAAACTTACCAAGACCTACCGAATATACCAGAAACCTGTCAAGGCAAGTGTCAAAAAAGAAAAGTGGGACTACCTGTTTTAACTTCCCCCTCACCCTAACCCTCTCCCAGAGGAGGTTGTCGGAAAACACCACAAAGTACACAAAGGGCACAAAGAGGAAATTAACTGATTTAAGTAAACTGCATTTATGCGCAACTTAGCCAGACAAGGCATTCCGCAAATCATCTGTGCAATCTGTGGTTTTTCGGACTTTTCCGACAGTCTCAGAGGGAGAGGGAAACGATTTATCACGGGCTTCGTCTTTTTCTTTGGGGTGCGCAAGTGCCACCGCCTGCACTACCGTCTAGTGTCTGGCGCAGTTAGAGGTGAGGGCGTCATTGTCTTTGGAATGCAACAAGCGTCTTGTTGCCGCAATGACGCGGTCATTGCACTCCCAAAGGGGCACGCTGTGCCGTGTCCCTACAATCTATTGCGTTTTGATGATTTTACCGACCTGGTACCTTCCCTCTTGTGGTTTGTAGTTCGTAGGGGCCGACTTCAACGTACCCCAGTCGGGTATCAAGTCGGCCCGTCTATCATATTTTCGGGCTGACCTGATACCCTACGGATTCATAATCATCCGAGGGGCACACTAAGGTCAGCCCCTACGTCTTTTTCACCCCACGACGGAATCGGTAAATTTCCATTTTGCATTTCGCAATTTGACTTTTGCTCCGTAACCGTTGTCAGTTCGTGTGCATTTACGACGCGGTCACAGCTTTGCCGGTGATGGTTTGTGAAGGTGGAGGGACGGCTATTTAGGCTTTCGCTTCGCGTCCAATGCCGAACCTGCGGCGGGCCTTAATGAAATACACCAGCCAAGCGATAGGTATTCCGAATGTTAAAATCACGATAATCAAAAGAAACAGGAGTTGAGCTGTGGTTTCAACCTCAATTCTTCCGCTGAACAACTTCCATATCCACGATACCGAACGATAGATAAGCACGAAAGCCAACGAAACAAGCGCTAAAACCCAACCGATTTTCCGCTTAATCAGCATCATGCCAGCTGAAGAAATCACTAGAAGGATATTAAAACACCTCAACGCAAACGTTTTGAGGACATCCCACCAGGTGGTATCAGGAGCAACCTCAATTACGTTTAG
>JAUVJT010000048.1 GCA_030592225.1 Candidatus Stahliibacteriota bacterium
GAAATCCCTCTCGTTTTCCAAGGTGTTGCACTTCATTATTGAACCCACGTTCCTCTATTTCCTTGGATTTTAAGAAAGCACCGCCCCGACCAATTGCATGTCTACCTTTGTTTAAGAGCTTCTTTACTCTATTAAATTTCCCTAGGAAATTTGCTGCTTTTCCCTCATTACCGAATTCGCAAATCAATAGTTCCAGCGCCATATAGAAATTACCCGTAATTAAAAGATAATCTGTACCCGCCAATGCCGACCGAAAGAATTTTAGACACCCCCGGAGTGTATCATCTCTTTTGAGAAACTTTAACACGCTAAGGCTCAATTCAAAATGCTTCTCTCGATCACCTTTTTTTTCTCCCCAAGTATTCGCATCGTAATTTACTGTATCTTCATAGTTCTTACAGATCAACTTCTTCCCATTTTCTAAGACTTCTAATGTAGGGTAACTCCGTTGAGATACGGAATATCTAATGGTAAGACCCGGAACTTCAAAAAATACACCTTTAACAATCATATAGGCGTTTACAAACCTTTCTACAGTTAATGAAGTCTCTCTAAGGAATTCCTTCTGACTAAGGTTCGTTTCCTTTACTGCCGCTTTAATGATTTTTCCGTCAACAACATAAGTTATTCCATTCTCCTCGAAACTTCTTTCTTCTTCACCCATCCACAAAGGTGGTTGAATTGGCCATCCTTGGGGAGTTGATATATCTCTTTTTGGCAGATTCTTCGATTCCATCACTCCTCCACATAATCCCCGAACACCTCCAGCCGCGCAAGCACCCGGTCCCGACCTAACAACTCCAGACAGTCGAACAACGGCGGGCCCACGGTGCGGCCGGTTACAGCGAGACGGACAGGATGAATCAGCAGTCCGGCCTTGATACCCAGCTCTTCAATAAGTTGCCGCAGCGCCTCCTCGGTGGTTTCCTTGTTGAATTCGGACAAAGCGACGAGGCGTTCACGATAGAGCCTCAGCCGTTCCTTGACCGCGTCGGGATCCTTGCGGAAATGTTTTTCCACACCCTTTTCGTCATAAACCAGATCTTCCGATAAGTATGGGAAGAGGGAGTCGTAGACCTCGGCCAGGGTGCGGGAGCGCTCGGCAATAAGCGGCAGGGCTTTTGAGAGGAAGTCCGCGGAGCATTCGGACGGCAGGGTGATTGCCTGGCTCTGCAGCCATTCCTGGAAGGCGCTGAGGAGTTTTTCTGTATCCGGCGCCCGCAAGTATTCTCCGTTCATCCACTCCAGCTTCTGCATATCGAACACCGCGTTGGAGGTGTTGATGCGTTCAATTGAGAAGAGGTCAACAAGTTCTGCCCGGGACATAATCTCCTTGTCGCCGCCCGGTGACCAGCCCAAAAGCGCCAGGAAGTTCACCATGGCATCGGGCAGGTAGCCAAGCTTACGGAACTCCTCAAGCGACATTGCGCCGTGACGCTTTGACAGTTTCTTTTTGTCCTCGCCAAGGATAAGGGGCAGGTGGGCAAACTCAGGGATGTCCCAGCCGAACGCCTTGTAGAGGAGAACTTGCTTGAACGTGTTGGAGATGTGCTCGACCGCCCTCAATATATGGGTCATCTCCATTAGGTAATCGTCAATCACTACCACGAAGTTGTAAGTAGGTATACCGTTTGACCGAACCGCCACGAAATCGTCCACGTCCTTGTGCTCGCGGGTGATGTCCCCGTGAATGAGATCGTGAAACGTGGTTTGGCCTTCAGGGATGAGCAGGCGGATGGCAGGCTTGACACCCTGGGCCTCGAAGGAGGCTTTCTCGTCTGGGGTTAGATGCAGGCACCACTTGTCGTAGCGCCACGCCCTCTTCTCAGCCTCCGCCTTCTTTCGCTCCTCTGCAAGCCTCTCCGGGGTGCAGTAGCAGTGATAGGCGTGGCCAGTCTTGATGAGTTTGTCAACGTATTGCTTGTAGATATCCATGCGCCGGGACTGGTAATAGGGACCCTCGTCAAAGGTGATGCCCAGCCAACCCAGACCCTTGATGATGGCGTCCGCTGATTCAGTAGTGGAGCGCGCGGCGTCGGTATCTTCTATTCGAAGGATGAACGTTCCGCCGTGCTTACGGGCAAAGAGATAGTTATAGAGTGCCGACCGCGCCAATCCCACGTGTATGGCTCCGGTAGGTGAGGGCGCTATGCGGACGCGAACTTTTTTGTCCATTGAAATCTCCTAAAGAAATTCACCGGAAGTTTTTTCTTTCAAGAATAACCCCCAAATCCTCCGTAGAGATGTATTATGGAGGGTGTTACGGAAAGCGGAGAGGGGGGGATTCGAACCCCCGGTACGATGTTACTCGTACAGCCGCTTAGCAAGCGGGCCCCTTCGACCACTCGGGCACCTCTCCGATCATGATTCAACGTAGAATTATACTGAGGACGGAAAAATGTCAACAGCCGCATGCAGATTGCCCCAAAAGATATTCACCGGTTAAGGGTTGAGTATATTCACACACTCAACCCTTTGATTCAAAAAACCAATTCCGCATGTTCCCGACCGCCTCAGAAACTAAGCGCCGGAATGCCTCCCACCAGCCAGACGATAAGACCAATTATCAGGGAGATGCCGCCGCAGACCAGGGCGATGATAGCGAGTATGCCCAGAATGGTGAAGTATGTTTTCATCTTGGAGTGATACTCAACCAAATCGGCGGGGTTACCTCTTTCCACGAAATCGTTACCCTTGCCAGCGGCCTGGGTCAGGATTATTCCTAACCATATGGGCAACCAGGCAACCAATATGCCTACGATGCTTATGGCCTGCAGGGCGCCGGCGATGATGGAAAGTATGCCCAGCAGCTTCAGCCACCCCTTTGTTTCTTTAATGTTGGAGATTAACTGAGCGGTGGTGTTGGCATCTAATCCAGATGCAACCGGCGTTGGTGTATCCATGCAATCCTCCTTTGGTAGATGTTTGAATTATATTCATTATACGGAGTAACGCGGAAAGTCAATAGAAAAAGGCGACCTGAGGTCGCCTTCAATTTCGATTCTTGCTCTCCTTTTTTACTCAGCGAGTAAGAAGTATACTATCGGAGTCTCAGATGAATTGTCTGGGGAAGATTAACGGGCAGCTTTCGCTGCCCGTTTTACGATCTTTTGCGCGAAGCACAAAAGGAGCATACTTTCGGGGTCCCCACGAAGGGACGCCCGTACTCACGTCAAGTAAAGTACCTTCGTGGGGTGTAAACGGAGGGTGAGGGACTCGAACCCCCAAGCCCCGGTCAGGGGGCGGCAGATTTCAAGTCTGCTGCATTGCCAATTATGCTAACCCTCCAAATTTCATAGAAATTTGGAGGCCGCATCGGTGCTTCGCACCGTATGCTAACCTCTCATATTGCACGCAATTTGTCGTGTTAACCTCGGCTTGCGCCGTATGCTAACCTCTCATACTACACGCAATTTGTCGTATTAACCTCGGCTTCGCACCGTATGCTGACCTCTCATATTGCACGCAATTTGTCGTGTCAACCTCGGCTTCGCAACCGTATGCTGATCTCTTATCACGAGACTTCCGAAGCGTTATCACCGCTTCGCGTATGCTAATCTCTCATATTACGCGCGACTTACCGTGTTAGTCTCGCTTGAGTCGTACGTTAACTTTCTATAATTACGAGTGAATCGTCGTGTTGCCATTGCTTTACGTAAACAACAACTCTGTCGCAAACAGAAGCCTACTGCTTAAAAGTCCTATGTCAAGACCTTGTGATACGGGAATATATCGGTTTCTTGCACTCGCCCATTTCAACACCCATGAGATTAAGGAAACAACTACGTTACAGGAATATGGTGTACCTCCACGTCTTTGCACTCCGCACAGGGACGGAAGGTTCTCCGGTGAACCGGCGACAGGCCGAATTTACGCAGATGGTCAACGTGTTCACGGGTGGGATACCCCTTATGCCGGGCGAATCCGTAGTCGGGGTAACTCTCATCCAGCTGTCTCATGTAACGATCCCGCAAAACCTTGGCCACTACCGAAGCGGCGGCCACCGAGATGGACTGCGCGTCAGCCTGGGGGAATGGCTCCTGCGGCCATGGCAAATCGGGTATCTCCTGATTGCCGTCCACGAAAACCAGCTCCGGTTCCAATCGGAAAGACAGCCGCTGGCACGCCCTGCGCATGGCTTTTAATGCGGCTATCAGGATATTGGTCTCGTCTATCTCTTCAGCCGGAATGAAACCAACACCAATTCCCAGTGCCCGGGTTACTATGTCGCTGAAGAGTTGCTCTCGACGGGTTGGAGAAAGCTTCTTCGAGTTGCACATTCCGCAAATCTCCAGCCCTGAGGGCAAAACTACCGCTGCCGCCACTACGGGTCCGGCCAGGGCCCCGCGTCCCGCTTCATCAACCCCACAGAGTAGGCTAACTCTCCTCCACGCTTTGCGATCCAGATTCGGTTGCAGCATCCGTTGCCTCCTTGGATACAGCCTCTGGGGGGCTATTTTTAGTCTCCGTATCCGCTGCAGACGCATCCTTAGTTACCGTATCTTCTACGGTCGCGTCGGATGCGGCTCCAGATGCCTCCTCAGCAACCTCCTCGACAACCTCTCCGGCGACAGGTTGAGCCACGGGCTCGGGTTGACCTGCCGTCTTGGATTTCTTTCTTCTGCGCTTCCTTGGTTTGGCCTCTTGCGTCTTGCGAACGATACGCTCCTTGACGTAGCGCCCCTTGCCAACCTTATCGCGCAGGTAGTAAAGCTTGGCGCGACGCACCTTGCCGTATCGCACCACTTCAATCTTCTCAATCAGGGGAGAGTGCACAGGGAATATGCGCTCTATACCTATCCCCTGGGAAATCTTGCGCAGGGTGAAACTGCGATTAGGTCCACTTCCACGTATCTGGATGCAGACGCCTTGAAATGCCTGTACCTTGTCTTTTTTACCTTCGTGAACACGGAAGTAAACCTTCATGGTATCACCGGGACCAAACTCCGTAAGATCTGATTTCAGCATCCCATTTTCAACTTCTACGAGCTTATTCACCTAAAACCTCCGAAAGCAGCTTTCGATCTTCATCATCCAGCGGCAATTTAGCCAGAATGTCCGGCCGGCGCGCAAGAGTTAAGGCCAAGGCCTGTTTGCGTTTCCACCGGCGAATCTCTTCATGGTGTCCGGAGAGTAGTACCTCCGGGACACGCTTTCCCATAAACTCCTCAGGGCGTGTATAAGTCGGCGCGGAAAGTAATCCGCAGGTAAATGAATCCGTCTGTACCGACTCCTTGTCTCCAACCACACCCTCCAGGAGTCTTACTATCCCTTCCATCATCACTAATGCGGCGGTCTCGCCTCCCCCTATAACGTAATCACCAATCGAGCATTCTTCGTCCACCCATTCCCTTATGCGTTCATCAATCCCCTTGTATCGACTGCAGAGAAAAATAATCTCTTTTTTCTTGCTCAGCCGCTCAAAATCTTCTTGCTTAAGCCGCTTCCCTTTCGGGGTGGGAAGCACCACCCAGGGCTTTTTTTTCTCCTCGCGATCGCCAAACGCTCCACAGGCGTCCAATGCTCGCCGCACCGGCTCCACCTTGAGAACCATTCCTCCACCCCCGCCGTAAGGTTCATCGTCTATGGCACGATACGACCCTTCTGCAAAATCACGCAGGTCTATGAGATTTATCTCTACCGCCCCCTGCTCCTGCGCTATCCTCAAGTGCCCACTGCGGACAGCGCTGGCAAGATATTCGGGCAATCCCGAAAAAATTGCAATCCGCAGGACAGTTTTTTGTGACTTCACAGACAACTTCCTGTAATTTCACAAACGGCCTCTTGTGATTTCACAAGCGCCCCCCTGTGGACGTTATGCAGGCGACCTTCCGACGTTCCTATTAGTATTTACGGTCGCGTTTCTGGTCCCCTGTTGATGTTATGCAGGCAACCTTCCCAAAAATACAGAAGACCCCTGCAGCGCGAATAGTCTACTCGATGATTTCCAGTTGGGCGCGCTTGCCATGCTTCATCGAAGAGGCGGTCAGGATGGTGCGGATCGCTTTCGCCATCCGGCCTTCCTTACCGATTACTTTGCCCAGATCGCCTTCGCCAACCTTAAGCTCATATATAATGGTCTTTTCGCCGGCTATCTCTTCGATCTGAACGTTGTCAGGATTATCAACTAGAGCTTTCACAATGTACTCAAGCAGTTCCTTCATCGCTGCCTCCTTCACTATCTGCTAGTTCAGCTTTAGCTTGTTCTGTCTCCTCAACTTCGAGGGGTTCAGTTTTTTCTTCTTTTTTATCTTCAGCTTTCATTTCCGCTTTTTCTTCAATCGCAGGTTCGGCTTCGGGTTGAGCGGGAATCTCATCCACCGCGGCGATAACCTCGGCAGGTTTCTCTCCACGGCGAAGACGTTTCAACAACGAGGCAACCCTGGGACTCATCTGCGCTCCTTGTCCGAGCCAGTAGTTAAGTCTCGATTCCTCAAGGGTAAACGCCTTGTCACCGCGCGGATTATAGCTTCCAAGCGACTCTATATAGGCGCCGTCGCGTGCCTTGCGCACATCGGTCACAACAACCCGGTAATGAGGATTCTTTTTTGCGCCGAATCTCTTCAAACGAATCTTTACCAACCTGTCTCCTTGTTCGTGTCGGTTCGTGTTCCTTTAACCTTAATTCTAACAATAAACAACATCATGTCAAGCTTGCGGGTCCGGGGGATATTCCTGCCCGAATTGATTTTATCGCAAGACACGCAATCTTCTCAACCCTCTATTTAAGAACGTATCAATTGACAAAGCCTTATTATTCGGATACAATACCGTATGAAGGGTGTGGTAATCATCCCAACATATAACGAACGTGAGAATATAATACCTCGTTCGGGTGGAAGGCGGAATGCCTCGCAATACGGCATAATTGACGCGGTGCATAAGAACCTGCCCCAGGCGGACGTGCTTATCGTAGACGATGCATCTCCCGATGGAACCGCAGACGTAGTCAAGCAAAAGATGAAACGCGACCCCAAGCTACATCTCATAGAACGGGAAGGCAAACTGGGGCTGGGAACCGCTTATATCAGAGGGTTCGGTTGGGCGCTCGAGCACGGCTACGACTATGCATTCGAGATGGACGCCGATTTCTCGCACGATCCAGCCGATCTCCCACGGTTTATTGCCGAGATTCAGAAAGGTGCCGATCTGGTGATAGGTTCGCGCTACATGCCGGGCGGAGGGGTGGTGGACTGGCCTGCAAAAAGGATGATTCTTTCGCACTACGCCAATATCTACGCACGTTTCGGCACCGCCGCCCCCATCAAAGACATGACCGCTGGTTTCAAATGCTACCGCACCGAGGTATTCAAGCACATTCGGATGCAGGAGATAGAAACCGACGGATACGGGTTCCAGATAGAGATTGATTACCGGGTGTGGAGAGCGGGATTCAGGGTCAGGGAGATACCGATAATCTTCAGGGACAGACGCATGGGGGTATCAAAACTCAATAAACGCATCGTGTGGCAGGCGCTTTTCCTTGTCCCTCGCCTGGGATTATGGAACCTGTGGAGATAGCGTTAACACGTGACATCAACCCCGCGTAAAAAAAGGACTTCAAGGAGACGACCGGTTGTTTCGGTGGTGATTCCAACATATAATCCTGCTGGATTACTTGAGCGCTGTCTTTCGTCCATACCACGTGAGGAAACGGAAATAATTGTGGTGGATAACGGGTCGAATGATTCGAGTGTGAGGGAGGCGGCAGAGCGATTCCCGCAGGTACGCTTCATCTTCCTGGCTCGCAACACCGGGTTCGCCCACGCCTGTAACCGAGGCGCCGAGCTTGCCAGGGGGAAGGTTATCCTTTTTCTCAACCAGGATGCAGAGATTATCGAGGAAGGTTTTCACAAGGTGCTGAATTTCTTGTTGGGCGATGGACGGCGCGGCATCGCCGCCGGAAGAATAATCTACCCCGACGGTCGGGTTCAGGAAACCATTCGCCGCTTTCTTTCCTATACCAACGCCCTGTTTGGACGCCGCACGTTTCTGACCAGGATTTTTCCCAACAATCGCCTGACTCGTCACTATCTCTACCAGGATATAGACCTCAATAAGACCCAACAGGTAGACGTTTGTACCGGCATGTTCCTCATGGTGCGCACAGAAACTTTCCGCAGGCTCTCAGGATTCGACGAAGGGTTCTTTTTCTACGTTGAGGACTTTGATTTCTGCAAACGCGCCAAAACCGCGGGGTGGGAGGTATGGTACGTGGCCCACACGTCAGCCTCCCATCACATGGGTGAAAACATACCTCACCTGAAACGTCTTTACGTCAAGATGCACCATTATAAGGGAATTTACCGCTACCTGGTCAAACATAAGCGCCCCGGTCCAATCCTCAAAGCGCTTCTCTGGCTCGGCATGGGACTTGCCATCGTAGGTCATCTGAGTCTGTACAAACTGCTTAGATAACCCTAATCCCCCGTCGTTTTAACAAACACAAACATCCGGATGAACGGTTCCCCCAGGAATAGTTGCTCGAAGATACGCCTTGCTTAATACCCGGTGGCCACAACCGGCGCCGACGTGGTGAGCCGCAGGGTATAGCTGGAGTCTGATTCCTCGTAAGAAAAGGAAGAAATCCTGACCCATATATCCCCGGCAGCAATTTGAAGCGAGTCCGAAAGCGTCGTTCCCAACTCCGTGGAATACTTGCGATAATCAATAAGCTCCTTATTTTCAGCAGCATAGAAGCGAATCTCCGGACGCAGCTCGGCCGGGACATCAAGGGTATACAAAAGCGTTACCGAATCTTCACCGCCGATGGACAGTCGGTAATAATCAACATCATCGTCAGGTTTTATGGTGGCCTCGATGTCAACGCCCGGTGATACGGTCGCTGCATCCTCGAAATCATCGTTCGGCTCATAATCGTCGGTGTAGATGGGCAAATCACAGAACGTTGCAATGATTAAGCCCGCAATCAAGATGGGAGGCAAAAGCTTCCATATCCTGAGTTTCATTAAAACCTCCTTTTAAGAAAGAAATTCGTGAGTGGAGAAGAAGAAGTGCACCTCGAGCAGAGGATTCTCGTCCGGGTTTGAGGCGTGCACCCCGTTGCGCTGCACATCGGTTCCGTATATCGCACGCAGGGTTCCCGACTTGGCCTTGCGCGGATCGGTAGCGCCCGCCATCTCCCTCAAATGATATACCGCGTTCTCCCGTCCCAAACAGCAGGCAACGATGGGGCCGGAGGTAATGAATTCGACGAGCTCGGACAAGAAACTCTTGTTCTGATGCATGTGGTAGAAAAGCCTGGCCTCCTGCGGAGAAAGCAAAAGATGCTTGAGACCGAGAATTACAAAACCTTCTTTCTCCACACATGCCAGTATCTCGCCGGTTTTGCTCCGCGTCACTACGTTGGGCTTGATTAGCAGGAGCGTTTTTTCCAAATCCGGGTTCCCAGCTTAAATCCTGCATCCAGCGCCGCAAGGTTCATCTCGTGGAAAACCTTGCGCATGCGGTGTTGTACTGCCTGCTTCAGGGATTGGAGTTCGACGATCCGGGTGGTCGCAGAAAGCGCTCCCAGCATAACGATGTTGGCAACCACCTCTCTGCCTATCTCGGTACGCGCAGTATCGGAAAAAGGAATCAGGATAACGTCTTTGCGATCGGTATGCACGTTGGACTCATCGGCGAAAATCAAACCCTCTTTCTTCATCTGGGGGGCAAAACGGTCAAAGGCAGGCTGGGAAAGAGCAACCAGTATATCCGGATCGTACGCTCTGGGATACCGGATTTTTTGATCGGAAATCACCACCTCCGCCCGCGACGCGCCGCCACGAGCCTCAGGCCCGTAGCTCTGGGTCTGCACCACTTCCTTTTCTTCATAAACTCCGCACGCCTCGGCCAGAACGATGCCTGCAAGAATCAGCCCCTGGCCTCCCCTGCCTGAAAGTCTAATCTCAGTCCGCATTGTTACGCACCTTTTTCACCAGTCGAGCGTAGCGCTCGTTATACTCTTCTACCTTGCGATCGGCAAATACACCGGTCACTATCTTGTCTTTGAGTTCCTCCGGGGCCAGTTTCTTTGCCTTATCGAGAGAAATGGAACGATCCTTTAACCACGTGAGAAGATCGGTGGGAGAGGACATGTGATTAAGGCGCCCGAAGAGGGTGGGGCATTGAGCGGCCACTTCAATCATGCGGAACCCTTCGTGCTGAAGCGCCATCTTGATGAACCGACGCATCTGTACAAAGTTGTAGACGGTGGTGTGCGCCACGAATGCCGCCCCGGCTGCCGCTGCCAGTGCGCAGGAATCAACAGGCTCGTCAACCACACCGTAGGGAGCGGTGGTAGCGAACATCTCCTCCGGGGTGGTGGGTGACTGCTGACCGCCGGTCATCCCGTAGTTGTAGTTGTTGAGAACGATGCAGGTGATGCCTATGTTGCGTCGGGCGGCATGGATGAAGTGGTTGCCGCCAATGGCAAGCATATCGCCATCACCTCCCACCACAATAACGTGCATATCCGGTCGCGCCATCTTTACCCCGGTGGCTGCGGGAATAGCGCGTCCGTGCAGCACGTGGAAAGTATCGGTATCCAGATAGCCCGGCATGCGTGAAGTGCAGCCAATACCTGAAGCGAGAACGATTTTCTCTTTGGGTATGTGGAGATCGTCTATGGCGTGAATAAGGGCGTTAAACATGGTGCCTATGCCGCATCCCGCGCACCACACATGGGGGAACCGGCCATCCATCCTCAGGTACTGATGCACCATCGGCCCGGACTGGGCTAACTTGGACTTCACTGCAGCGCCTCCAGAACATCTTGGGGGGTAACCATGGAGCCGTCGTTGCGGGTGATTGAGATAAGCTCGGTATCTGTCCCGATGCAGCGCTGGACCTCCCTGCACAACTGCCCCTCGTTCATCTCGGGTACAACGACCCGCTTTTTGCCTTTGGCAAGCCTGCGCACGGTGGCGTCAGGAAACGGCCACACCGTCAACAACCGTATGTAGGAAATGGGTTTATCGATCAGCAGATGTGCCTCGTACGCGCTGCGTGCCGAGGACCCGAAGGCAACGATAAGGGTATCTGACTCGGGGACATCATCAATGTAGTTGTCTTCAAGATAAGCCAGATTATCATCAATCTTGGCGCACAGCCTTTTGTTGTTCCAGATGATGGAATCACGATCATTGACCGGGAAGCCGTCCGCCCGGTGAATAAGTCCGGTAAAGTGAATGGCATAACCCTGGCCAAAGCTGGCGAACGGGGCGTTGTAGCTGTTGTCCTCTGCATAATGGACGTACTCATCCGGGTTGATGCGTGGTTTCTGCCGATGATATACCTCAACTTTTTGAGGGAAGGATACGATCTCACGCATATGACCGATAAATTCATCCAGAAGAACGATTACCGGAATGCGCAGTCGTTCTGCAATCTCCACCGCGCGCACGGTAAGGGTAAAGGCCTCGCCCACCCCTCGGGGAGCCAGCACCACCACCGGGTGATCGCCGTGCGTACCCCATCGCGCCTGCTGCAGGTCGGCCTGCGCTCCCTTGGTGGGCAGGCCGGTTGCCGGTCCGCCCCGCATCACGTTCACGATAACTATCGGCACCTCAATCATCGCGGCATAGCCTATGCCTTCCTGCATCAGGGAAAATCCAGGACCCGAGGTGGCGGTCATTGCCGACGCCCCTGCCGCCGAAGCGCCGATTATGGACATGACCGATGCAATCTC
>JAUVJT010000018.1 GCA_030592225.1 Candidatus Stahliibacteriota bacterium
ACGTATAAGTTTCATTTAAGATGGTATATGACTTCCTGGGTTAGAGCGATTTTACGCATCTACGAATTCTCGGTTATCCTTGTGATAACCATCCTTCCCGCTTTGGCGACGGTCTACGCTATAATCGTTTCCTTTCTAGGGCGCATCGTTAAGCGGGCCAAAGAAGAATTTGAAAGAGTCAAAGAGGAAGTCGAAGGTAACATAGCCTTAGAGGAGAAAAAACTTCCTAGAAAACGGGGCAGAAAGCCTAAAACGGTAAAGGATGCTTTAGCCGAGATTGAGAAATTGCGAAAAAAACTTAAGGAATTGGAGAAGGAGCAAAAAAGTCGTGAAGGCAAGCTTAAGGAATTGTCTTTTTCCTGCATCTTTGCCAAACCTGCTGTGTGGACGTTGGGAGGGCTTCTTTTCGCATTCTCTGCTTATGTGTGGCTAAGTGTTATACCGTCAACCTGGTCAGGCTTCTGGTTAATAGCCCCGTCCGTTTCCCTTTACTTGACCGGGTTGGCCTTTGTTGCCGTAGGTGTTTTCCGATATATCATCCCTCGACTTAAGGACGTTGATAGATTCGCACGAGAACCGGAAGAAACCCCTTTAGAGAAGTTGGAAGGTGTTTTAAGAAAACAAACAGAGCAAAGCAAACAAGAATACCGCGAAACCTTTGACAGGCTCATTGAGAAACTTGATGAAGTGGCGACCGGACTTGACCGGCTTTATTCTCTTAAGGAAGCAAAGTTTGAAATCAACTTCGAGGTAGACGACAAGATTGTAGATACGCTCCGCATCAAGAAAGGTGAGGAGCAAGGAGCATGCCTTGTTGTTGATAACGATAGTCGTTTCCCTGTAAAAGATACGGTTGTTGAATTGGCGCTGCCTGAGGGATTTGCCCTGCGCAGACGTACTCAGGATACACCTGCACCACCACGTCCAGCGACTATCGATCCTTACCCTGGAGGAGCGGCGCTTCGGGTAGAACTACAAACCCTGCCTTCTGAAACCAGCCAGCGCATACGATTTTTGATAAAGGGTGAAAACGCAGGGACCTTCGAGATGATTGTGTGGGTTTATTCCACAACCCACGAACGCCATCCAACTACCCTCAATGTAATCGTAGAAGAGTAGCCCTTAATTCTCCAACAACCTAAGTCGCCGTGCCGTTTGTGGGATGGAGAGCGGGTTCTCTAACCCGCTCATTTAATCTTCAACGGACTGAGAGTCCGTTCTCCATTTCCCGTCTGGTAGAATATCCCCTCCCCCTACCCCCTCACTAGACGGTAGTGCTAACGCCACCAGGGAGGGGGAGTGGCGTTGCTAAATCAATCTAAGTGCATGAATTACCTCCCCCTTGACGGGGGAGGATCAAGGTGGGGGTGAATCAAGCATTATTTTCACCCTCCCCTTAGTCCCCTCCCATCAAGGGAGGGGTGTTTTTTGGGGTTGTGTCGTTAGTTGCCTCGAATCCGTCACCTTTCAATTGCGTTCGTCACGAACCCCGCCATAATCTAGATATGGAAAGAGAGGTGTGATATGCAGGACAGGAATACACGGCATACCGGTAACGTGCCTCATTGTTCGCATGCGGCAAGGAAAGCACAAATCACCTACGCGCTGGCAACGGAGTTTGTCTGCGCCCTGGGCTACCCGGTACTCACTGGAGATAACGAGCTAAACATCCTGTGTCTACAGGGAGCAACTCCCCTGCCCGAACTTGAGGGGCTGATCGAGATAAACCACGATACGCCAGACAGATACAACGACTGCGTCGTATTATTCTGGAGGGAGAAGAACGCCAATGGTTATGAGGGATGCCTGAAGGTACTGCGCGCGACCACCGAGCCGGGCAAGTATTATACACAGACCAGACCCCATCCGGGGGGCGCGGCCCATCTGGTGTGGGGACATCATCAGTATAAGAGAGGCAGGCATCGCAGAAGGCCTGCGCTCGTATCTGCATCCGGGCTTGACCGGGTGTGGCGCGACAAGGACGGTGACTTCAGCCAGGATATGACTGAAAAGGTCTATATAGGCCGGTTCGGTATCCACGTACACGCCGGGGGGAAAGGTGAGACCATCGGGAGGTGGTCTGCGGGCTGCGTGGTCGTCCACGGAGGTTATGACGACGAGCCGTACAAGTTTTTTCTAGAAAGAGTGGAAGCCCATCCGGGCAGGCTCATCGGCCTGACGCTCTGGGGAGCGCACGATATCGTCAAGTGGATGCAGAATAAGGAGGGATGGCGACCGAGGCTGAGATATGGAATAGGCAACCCCTGGGTGGCCGACGTCCAGAGGCTTTTGAACTCCCACCTTGACTGCAGGCTGGTGGCCGACGGCGATTGGGGACCCATGACTCAAGGTTATTTCCTTAGATTCCAGCAAGAAAAAGGTCTTGCCGTTGACGGCATATGCGGGACGCTGTCATGGACGGCGCTTGAAGGCTACGAAGTCGGGATGCGCCTTCGTGGAAACATTGAAAGCAATGATACAGTAAGCAACGAAATGGAGGTTAATACATGATAATTGAACACGTCGCCAAGGCGCACGAGGCCATATCTCTGGCTCTTAAGCGCTGCAAGCGCGAGCAGTTGGAGAACGGTTTGCGCGACGCGCTGGAATCGGCGCGCGATGATTTGCACAAAGCGCTCGATGAACTCAAGGCGGTGCAGGGGGACGACCGGAAGTTCTACGACGCGATTTTGAAATACTCGCTTTCCAAGAAGGCCGAACTGGGCGACAGCATCGCCGACATCCTGCGCTTTCTGGGGCAGGATAGATAAATGAGCTTTCGCATCAAAGCTCGCAGGTAAGATGGAAGCGCTTGCCCTGGTTCGCGATTTCGGAATACCGCTGGCTCTTTTGATTGCAGCGGTGGCGGCCCTGTGGCGCGCGTGGCGTCTGGAACGCCGCCTGCGGGAGCGCGACCTGGCTGACAGGCATCGCAGGCTATCTGTCCATGAAGAAGAGCTTTACGGACTTTACCGGAAGCTTGCCCTGCGCGAACTGGGGCGGCTGGTCAATGATCGTCAAACTTTAATCAAGGGGATTCCCGATGAGCGCAGCGACTGTTCCTGACCTGAAAGATTTCCGCGAGGATGCCATTGGTGCTCTGGAAGACCTCAGGAAGAGTTATCTCAAGATGGTTCATTCCCATGACGGCGGCGAAACGGATCAATCCAATATCCAGAAATTTGAACGGGCGATGCGGCTGCTGCCCGGGCTTTTGAAAACCGAAGAGGGTCTGCTTTCATCGGTGGAGGATGCCGAACAACGCAGGCGGCTGGAGGAATCATTGGAACCCCTGTTTACGGTGCTGCGAGCGGTGTTTGGAGCCGAATTTGACGCGAAACGCGAAGAGATTCTCGCAGCGCTCGAGGACGAGCTGAAAAATAATGGTTCGTGACAGAACCCTGCTCCGTGAGTTCCTTGAGCGCCTGCGTGCACGAGCACCCCTCCTTGCGCGTTACCGCAAAAACCCCGCGCTCTTCTTTACCGAGCGCGGGGTTCACCTCTTCCCGGCGTTCGAAAAACTGTTTACAGACCTCTACTCCCTGGATGTCACCAAAGCAGTAGTCCTGGCCCCACGCGGAGGGGGCAAGACCTTTGGCGCGGCCATGCTGGCCGCCGCGTTCTTTCTATTCAAGGATTTCGACGTGGGCATCGTTGCCGGGTCCGAGACCCAGGCGCTGACCCTGTTCTCCTACATTTCCGAGTGGCTTGAGCTTCCCGAAACATCATCGGTTGTTGAGCAACTCCGCCGTTCCGATCTGGTTGGTGTTACGGGCAACCGGATAGTGGCCCGCACGGCCTCGGCACGCTCCATCAGGGGTCTGCACCTTGGAAGGGGTAAAAGAGGAGCTTTGCTCGTCATAGACGAGGAGGCCGAGGCCGACGAGGACGTGGTGCGCGCTGCACGCTACATCGTCCGCACCGCCTCTCCCGGGGTAATACTGCGCTCCTCCACCTATCATAAATTGACCGGTTCCTTCGCACGGTTGGTGGAAGACCATAAGAGCCAGGGCTACGAGCTTTACCGCTGGGACAGTTTCGACATCGCCAGGTCGTGTCCTTACGAGTGCAAGAGCTGTCCCGTCAACGAGTTCTATTCACGCTACTGCAAGGGCAAGGCCAGGCAATCGGAGGGTTGGATAGGTATTGACGAGATTGCGGGCGAGTGGCGGGACAGCAGTCGCGAGGCGTTCGAGGTGGAGGTGATGAGACCCGCTTCTGCCGGATGCGTTATCTCGCCGGAGGCGCTGGAGCAAGCAATCGTCAAGAGCGACGAGTCAGTGGTCGGCGCAAAACAAGGGGTGTGTTATGGAGGGATAGATTGGGGGTTTGCCGGCATGACCGCGGTGGTGGTTCTGGGAATATCAGGTGACGCGGTCCACATCCTTCACACCGAAGCGTTCCACCGCCAGGGGATAGACGCAATAGTGGAGAGATTGAAGGAGTTGCGCGAACGTTTCGGTCTCAGAGAGGTCTACGCCGATTCGTCGCATCCGTTCGAGAACTCGCGGCTCAGAGACGAGGGCTTTGCAGTATGGGGACCCTCTTCAGAGACTCTGGGGGTGCCATTTGTTAGTTTCAAGGAGGAAGGGGTTTCCATTCTCTCCTACCTGTTTGAGAAGGAGCGCATCCGCATCCCGGATACCCACACCACCCTCGTTCGCCAGCTTCGCACCTGGCGGCGCGACGCATACGGCCACATCGTAAAACGCGACGACCACTTCCCGGACGCGCTGATTGCCGCAATGATGAAGCTGAAACAGCAGGGGGTGGGAAGACGGAATAGGAAACAGATTAGTACGACCCGACGCCGAATATTTAGCCCTTGACAAATGGGATTCTTTGACTTAAAATACAGGAACCAAGGAGGCCTCGTATGCAAAAAGTGATAGTCCAAGGAAGCTTTTCAAATGTTACACAGCTGGCACTGCTAGCTTGTGATTTGAATATGATGTTCATTAGGGCAGAGAGGGAAAAGTGGGAGATGAATCGGGATTTGCTTAAACAGGCCGAATCCTTTTTCGACAGCGCTTCGGATGGACGGCAAATTGTGCAAACAGGGATTCTGACATCGTCAGCCCTGGAGGATACGAAAGCTTACAGTTCCTTCTTAACAGTCCAAGATCGAATGAAAGAACGAGACCAGGAAATAGAGAAATTCCTAATGAAGTTGAATAAAGGAGTGGAAAGACTCTTGGATTCTAAAGGCGAGCCGGATGACCAGTTAAAAAGCGACGCTAAGATGGTAAGAAGATTTTTCAATTTTCTCAATGAGGTAATCCTAGAAAGGGATGCTAGAGAGAACCCTGTTGAGGAAGTGAAAGTCTTCCAGATTTCCTGAGACCTTGCTTAACAAACAAATACTATCTCTTCAGCGCAAGTTAATAGAACTAGATAAGTGTATTGCTGTACTGGAGGCTAAAGCATCCTTCCGTAAAGCGGACATCCTAATAAAAAAGCTAAGAAGTGAACTTCAAGGTCATCTAAAATCTCTTAATAGTGGCATTAGCTATATAAGAAAGCTACAGTCATCAAAGGACCCACAGGAAGATATAAGGTCCGCACAACGTCACATAATTGCTACTTACTCCCAAGTTCTCCGTGAAATACATCAAGACTATCTCCAATTCCTTGATCAACCAGCAAGTGATGATTTGCCCGTTGAATTAATTCCCGTTCTTAACAGATTTCTCAAACAAATAGTACGTAATGCCTCCTTCTCTCTTGGGATAAATACTTGTTTGCGTCCCACCATCTACCAATGTAAACGAGTTGATCTCAAGGAATTTTCAAAGTATCCAAAGAGTTTTCATATTCTCCTTACTTTTCCTAGAATTGAAGAAAGAAACGCCCTCAATCATTGTATGTTCTTCCATGAGGTGGGACATGTCTTTGACGACTTTTTCAAGGTAAGCGAATCATTGATTATAAAGAAATCTCTAAAGGAAATAGTAACTTCGTGGGTCGAACGGGTGTTTAAAAGTCGGCGAGTAGGAAGAAAAGGGCAAATATCATTTGGCGAAGTGTTTGATAAAGAGCGATATACTACTGACAAATACGAAGTGTGCCTTGAAATCCTTAAGAATTGGATTGCTGAATACGTAGCCGATATGTACGCTTGTAAAATTCTTGGCCCAGCATATTTCTTCGCTTTTTTCGAGAGGGCTTTTTCATCCGAAATGCCAATAAATGGAGTTTCCAAGACACACCCTGATTCCTATAGGAGATTGAATTTCATTGCTAAATGTCTTAAGAAATTGGGGTTTTCCACGGAGATTTCCTCTGATCAGTATCTGCAAAAATTAAAAGAAACTCATTCGATTGTATCCGGTTACGATCGAACTCAATACAGTGATAATTACGCTATCGCGGATATTTGTATAGGGGAATGGAAAGTTGAAGATGAGTTGCTTAGAATACTGGATAAGGATGAAATGGGGGCTCCTTTCACAAGAGAAAAATACGATAAAGCTAACGTACCTTCCCTGGCCGAGACCCTGGCAGAGGGCTTGTTGCCTTGTGAAATCCAGAATGAGGAAAAGAGTCCTGCAACCATTTCTGAAATTCTAAATGCTGGTTGGTTTGTTTTCTTATGCAAATGGGATGATTTCTGCAAAGAAACCAAGACACATTTAGAAGTTGAAGACGCAGATTATCTCACATCACTAAATGAACTTTTGTTAAAGACGATAGAATCTTCAGAGATACTTAGGACGTGGAAGGGATAAGCACATGGCGATACTCACTAGAGATGATCTGAATATCAGATTAGGTAAAACAGATAAAGACCCCGGTGAGAAGATAATGGTCGCACCTTTGCTTGAGGATAAACAGATTGGAGAAGGTTCAATAGATCTACGGCTCGGAACCTTCTTTTGGCTTTTCCGCCAAACAGAGCTTGAAAAAGCAGATTCCGACGTTCTGTCGAGTGAATCCCAGATGTTACGTTTTATGGAACCTGTTCGTAAAGGATTCGGTGAGAACTTCGTACTGCATCCAGGTCAGTTTGCATTGGCTGGTACTTTTGAATATATAGTACTTCCCCCTGACGTTGCCGCATACGTAACTACCCGCTCTCGCTATGGTCGCATCGGGCTTCTTATCGCAACTGCGACGTTTGTTCATCCGTGTTGGAAAGGCTGTTTGACTTTAGAACTTGAGAATGTTGGAGTTGTGCCAATCGTACTGAAATGCGGTAGTTCAATTGCACATATCATTTTCCATGAAACAAAGCAGCCTGTAAAACCAAAACCAGAAAAAGGGAAACCACCAGTTTACCCCACACGTCCTTCCTTAAAGGCATTGTCCAAGACTGAATCTAAGAAATTGGAAGAAGTGTTCCAGAAACTTTACCATCGAGATCAGAGAACTTCTCTCTAGTTTCCTTCGCTCGCCGCCCGGTGTAGTACCAAACGAGCGGTTGACTATCGCTCAACCCCCATTATAATCCTCACTAATGGGCAAACGCAAGAAGAAACCCGCAACACACCCTCGCCAGGCAAAGCCTGGTGAAAAAGGTAAGAAACCCCGCAAATCCTTCGGACGCAGGACGTGGGATTTCGTGCGGTCGTGGGGAGTGGTCATACTCATCGTGCTGGCCATCCGCGCCTTCGTCATTGAGGCGTTCACCGTGCCCACCGGGTCGATGGAAACCACCATCCTGCCCGGCGACTTCCTGCTGGTCAACAAGTTCGTGTACGGATTCAAAGCGCCCTTTACCAACGCCGACATCATTCAGGGGAGAATGCCGGAGCGCGGTGAAATCATCGTCTTTCGCTACCCGCGCGATACCCGCTGGCCCGAACCCGAAGAGCGCTACGCCCGCTTTTTCCCCAGGTGGTTCCCGTTATTGCCGATTTTCTGGGACAAGGAAATGAAAAAATTCCACTGGTACTCGCCCCGCAACTACGTCAAGCGATGTATCGGACTACCCGGGGACACGGTGGAAATCATCAACAAGAAGGTCTACGTCAACGGTGAGCCGGTTGCAGACCCGCACGCCAGGCATTTTGACCGGGGTATATTCCCCCGCGCCGTGCCCCACGATGAGTTCAACCAGCGCTGGCGCAACATTGAATTCGAAGGACATTACGAGATTCGCGACAACTTCGGCCCCATAATAGTACCTGAAGGCTACGTCTTCGGCATGGGCGACAACCGCGACTTCTCCGACGACTGCCGCTACTGGGGACCCATCCCCATCAAGAACCTTAAAGGCTCGCCCCTGGTAACCTACTACTCGCTGGGCGAAGGTTCGAACCTGCTCGAACGCATCGTGCGCACCCAGTGGAAGCGCATCGGCCGGACAGTCAGATAACCCCCGTAACACCCCAAAACATCTACGGTGATAACTAAGACCTGAACCGTTGCTTTGCGAAGGCCGCTTGACTCTCCCCTGCTCATCGTTAGACTAAGCAATGAGCACATCCATCCGCCAACGACGAGAGAAGCTTGAGTGCCAGATTTTCTTTCACCCTCATGCCACCCTGTCGGCACGCTCAAAAGGAAGACTGGAGCCGGAGCCGCCCAATTCGGTGCGTACCGTGTTCGAGCGCGACGGCCAGCGTATTCTGCACAGCCTTTCTTTCCGCCGACTGCGGCACAAGACCCAGGTGTTCCTCCTGCCCGAAAACGACCATATCGCCACAAGGATGGAGCACGCGCTGTACGTGGCTTCGATATCCGCCACTGTCGCCCGGGCACTGGGTCTTAACTCCGATCTGGTCAACGCCATTGCCCTGGGTCACGATTTGGGCCACGCCCCGTTCGGCCACGAAGGGGAGCAGGCGTTAAACGAAGTGGTTGAACCTTTTGGACTCAAATTTGAGCACGAACTGCACTCCTTGCGCACGGTTGACCATCTGGCCAAAATAATCGGCAAACAGGGCGCAGGACTTAACCTTTCCTTCGAGGTGCGCGACGGGATAGTTTCGCATTACGGCGAGACCGCCGAACCCCTGGTTGAACCTGACCTTGACAAGGACCCTTCAGGTTTATACCAGACTCGTCGCGGGGTTAGCAAGCCGGCCACTTTGGAAGGATGCATCGTGCGCATCGCGGACCGGGTGGCCTATCTTGGACGCGACCTTGAGGATGCATTAAGGGCGCATCTCATTAAAACTGACGACGTTCCCCTGGGTGTCAAAAATACCCTGGGCGCGACCAACGGGCAAATCGTCGGTACGCTGGTTGAGGATTTAATTGAAGGTAATCACAATCACCCCGGGGCAATAGGATTCAGCCGGGAAATCAACTCGGCGGTGCGGTCGCTTTATGAATTCAACTATAATCGCATCTACCTGCACCCGCGAGTCAAACGCCACAGCGAGAACGCCCGGCGAATCCTTAAGCTGCTCTTTGAGCGGCTGTATGAATATCTTACCGACGGCGATGATTTCAAGGGCGATAAGCCCGGCGTTTTTACGCAACTGGAGTACTTCGTGCGCTACACCGAATGCGAGCAGGGCGCAGACCCTGCCCAGGTGGTGATGGACTTTATTTCAGGTATGACCGACAACTACGCGGTGCGCTGTTTTGAAGAGTTGTATATACCGAGGGGGATCAGGTAATTAAATACTCCCTTTGAGTTTATTTAGTTTCGCACGGATCAAAGTAATATTATTATCACACTGGGCTACTTTGTGCTTTACCCCAACCCTATCAAATAAAGTACGAGCACTATCTGCATAGAAAAGGGATTCTTCAAATTGCCCCAACATGAAATAAACCCCACCTATATGTTGGAGGTCCTCGGCTTGGGTGTAAAGGTCGCCAATCCTTTCGTCTATTTCTAGAGCGCGTTGATGAAACTCAAGCGCCTTCAATAGCTTACCTCGGGTATAGTAATTAAAACCTATATTGCTAAGTTGAGCAGCTTGCAGCTCAAGGTTGCCAATTTGTTCCGCAATTCTTAATGCTCTCTCTTGAAAGTCCATGCCTTTTTGAGGGTTACCTAGATTTAGATAAGCATTACCTATGTTGCCTAGATTAGTGCCCTGTCCTTTAAGGTTACCCGTACTTTCATTAATTTCCAAGGCTCGCTTAAAAAAATCAAGAGCCTTATGATAATCATCTAAGGAGTAATAAATGCTTCCAATGCTATTGAGGACTTTAGCTTGACCTTCGAAATTTACTATCTCTTCATTTATCTCCAGGGCGAGCAAGTAGAATTCAAGAGCCTTTTGAAAATCACCTTGTGTAAAATAAACGCTTCCGATGCCACAAAGGTCTCCTGCTTGACCATCAAATCTACCTATTCGTTTGTCAATATCCAAGGCACGTTCAAAATAATCAAGAGCCTTTTTAGGTTTACCTAGCCTTAAGTAAACCTTTCCGATATTCCCAAGGTTTCTGGCTTGTCCGTGGAGACGACCTGTTTGTTCATCAATATCCAAAGCCTTCTCGAAAAACTCAAGGGCTTTCTTCGAATCACCTAAGTTATAATAAACGTTTCCGATATTGTCAAAGGCTATAGCTTGACTTCTTATATCTCCTATCCGTTCAGCATAGCTGAGCGCGCGGTGGTGAAACACGAGAGCCTTTTGAGGCTTACCGGAATAGTAATACACACTTCCAATGTTACCTAAAGCTTGGAGCTGAACACCGACGTCACCAATTTGCTCAGCTATTTTCAAGGCTCGCTGGTGAGATTCTAGCGCTTTTGGCAATTCTCCCAAAGTACGGTAAGCAAGTCCAACGTTATTAAGTTGAAGAACTTGGTTTTCTAGGTCACCGATTTGTTCGGTGATTTTCAAAGCCCGTTGATTAAAATCAAGTGCCTTCTGAGACTCACCCCTAAGATAGTAAACTAGCCCTAAGTTACCCAAAGCGATTGCTTTTGCTTTTTGGTCACGAGCATATTCAGCAAGATTAGCCATGTCTCCAAAAGTCTCAATAGCGTCAGCATAACTAGAAGCATTAACTTGACTCAAACCTATCAAGCTGAGAAGTGTAAGTATGAGGGTCGTATCTGTAGTAAGTTCTCTTGCAGAGCTAAACCACCCCACAGCCTCTCCGTAATTATACGTCTCAAGTGCTTCCAATCCTCTATCTACAATCTTCTTAATTCGACGAGGCTTGATTTCATCCAAACCCTCCGTATAAACAACAAGTTGATCCTCAAGTTCTTCAATCCTTGAAATTATTGCATTCTCGCTGCACTTCTGGCAGATTAAAGTTATAGTGCCCCAAATGCTCGCAATCGCCACACCGATAATTATGCTATAAAGAGCTAATTGCTTGGCAGTAAGCTTAAGGAAACGTCGCTCCGTTTTTCTTTTCGTGGAAGATCTCTTCTTGTTGAACCGCCCACCTTTCTTCTTAATCATTATACTCAATCATACCTCACCACCCTGACCTTGTCAACGTAAATTAGACAAGAGGATACCCCCATCCCAAGAACCTTACTTCACCCACTCCACGACTTTGGTTCAGGGTTGATATTCCGTGACAGTCTACCGCTCCACAATGGTAACCGGAAAGTTCATGGTACCAAGCGGTGTGTCGAAGTAAACCGTGCCCACGATTTTGTACTTTGCTCCCACGTTCTTGATGGTGGAGATGATGGCCGCGCCTGCCTGGGCATAGTCTATGGTCACCACCGGCGATATGCGGGCAGATTCTCCGGAGGGGATGCGCAGCTTGAGGTTAGATGACCCGTTGGCCACGTGCTGCTCGTTCACGTAAACGTCAAACCGCATCCTGTCGAGCACCACGTCCATCCGGTTAGGGTTGGTGACGTCAATGTTGATGGCGACGCGCAGGTAGGTCAGGGTGATTTCCTTGATGGACGTACTGACCAGCCGGTACTCGCAGTTTTCAAGATTGGTGCGCCGGAAAACAAAACAGGCGGGAAGCATGGTCAGCAGGAGAACTGCAGGAACCATCCTGGCAATCAGACCTTTATTCATAATCTTCTCCCTTGATTTTGAACGTCATCAATGGACCCCAGGCGCTAGAACGGCATCCAGAACCTTGAGACGGTGGTCCAGGAGTGGAAGGCGCCCAGCGGGGTTTCGTAGTAAACATTTGCCCGCAGGCTGTAGGAAGCGCTGTGCGAGATAATCATGTTGAAGATGGCGAGGCCTGCGCTGAGGTAATCGATGGCCAGGTTGGCCTTGAGTTTGACCGATTCGCCGGGAGGGATGGGCGAATCGGCAAAGCTTGCCGCCCCGCTGCCTATCTGGTTCCCGTCGGCATAGAGCTTGAGTTGAATGTGATCGATTATTACTCCGACCCCGTTGGGATTGGTAACGTCCATTTCCAGCTCAAGCTTGGCGTAGGTCATCGCCTTCTCAACGGTCTTGACGTCCGAGACACGAAAATCACAATCCTTGATGCCCTTGGGACGGGTGCCCACACAACCTGAAAAAACAACCACGGCCAGAATTGCAGCTACAGACAATATCTTCTTCATCATTCCTCCTAAGTATGAAAGACTACGTTCTGGAATTTGCTTGCCAAGCAATTTCCTTCAACCTGGAAGACGAGTGGAGTTGACTTAAGGTTTCAGAGGGATATGCTTCGGTATGGATAAATGGAACAGCTTTTTTGAACTGGTGAGCACTCGCCGCAGCATACGGAAATACGCCGATAAGCCGGTCGAGGAGAAAAAGGTGCAGATGATGCTCCAGGCACTCAGACTGGCGCCCTCCTCGTCAAACTCTCAGCCCTGGCACGTGGTGGCGGTTCGGGATAAGGAAACCATCGAGGCGTTGTCCCGGGCGGCGCCGATCGGATCAAGAAAAGTAATTTCATGGCTGAAAGGGGCCCCGCTGGTGTTTGTCCTTACGGTACAGCGAAAGTTGACCCACCGGATAACAGGGACTTTCGGACACAACAACCTGGGACTTGATGCCGGGATAGGAGGTCAGCACCTGGTGCTGGCTGCCCACGCTCTGGGACTCGGCGCGTGCTGGATAGGCTGGTTTAATGAAAGGAAAGTACGCAAACTCATAGGCTTACCAGGTTCATACCAGGTGGTGTCTTTGATACCATGCGGCTATCCTGACCATGCTCCCGACCCCAGAGGGAGGAAAAAACTGGAAGAAATCTACTCGGTGGAGCGATTCGGGACTAAATAGCCTCCGCATTAGCCTTGCAGGGTTCTCAACCTGGGGGTATTGACAAGTTGCAATCTCTCATTATGATAGTAATAGGAAGAGTTACCTGGAGAGGAGTATAAGTGAATTTACTATTTTTCAAGGCTGGGGAATATCCAGCTGCAGTCATGGAGGATAAAAGCTGGACGGCTGAAACAGTCGCCAGGCCTGAGCTCGCAATTACCTTGGGAGCATCGGTTCGTTATATCCCCCACGAACATAAACTAAGAACCGCAAGAAAAAAAACGCTCCACCAAGGAGGGGGCTTATGAAAAAAACCCTTCTCATTTTACTGCTCGTAGTAGTTGCGGCATCAGGACAACTTTTCAGCGACGCCACAGGCACTACGGCACATCCTCTTTTAAAGATAGGATTCGGACCTCGTGCAGCCGCCATGGGCAACGCGTATGTAGGTTATTCAACCGACATCACGGCGCTATGGTGGAACGCTGCCGGTCTTAATCAGCTCAATACCTATGAGGCAATGCTATCTCACCATGAATGGCTTCGCGGCATAAGAGACGAGTATGCATCCATTATATGGCCCCAATCTCCCAAAAACACCATCGGCTTCGGGCTTAACTTTACAAGCGCGTCCGGTATAGAATACTGGGATGAAAATAACGAACCGGGGGCCGGCACAGATTCTCTCATCATGGCCTATGACGCAATATTCGTAGGTTCCTTCACGCGTCTGTTGGGCGAGAGGTTCGCTGTGGGAGCCGGCCTCAAGGGCGTTTACGAAAACCTCTATGACGTTGCAGGCTATGGCGGAGGAATTGATCTCTCGCTCCACTGGAAGGCATCCCCGGTCTTTGGTTTGGGCCTTGCCCTGCAGAATATCGGAATAATGACCTACCCCGGCATTGATCCCCTCATGTTCCCGATTCAAGCCCAGTTGGGCGCCGCCCTTACGTTTGAGGATATTCTGCATGGTGTAAACTTACTTACCGACGTCAGGGTACCCCTTGACAACAAAGTGAGCGTGCATGCCGGCGCCGAAGTCTGGCCGCTTGAAATGCTGGCCGCCCGCGTGGGCTTCCAGTCAGGTCCCCAGACCCTGGGTCAACTCAACGTCACCTCCGGCCTCACCGCAGGCGTGGGACTCAAGCTGGACAATTACCGCATCGACTACGCAATCGCTCCCTACGCGCACCTGGGATTAACTCACCGTCTGGCTCTCGTTGCAGCCTTCGGGGAAAGACCTCGTTACGGCGGCGTAATCGTCAAGGTTATAGACGCCGAAACCAACAAACCCCTGGCAGTCCATCTAAAAGTGGATGGCGTTACCAGGCTGGATAAGGATATAGACGAAAGCGGATCGTGGGAACGCAAGGGAATAGCTCCCGGAAAGGTTTCGGCAACCGCCAGCAAGGAAGATTACTACGCCTCTTCCGGCCAGGCACAGGTCAAGGCCGGCCAGACCGCCGAACTGGTAATCACCCTGAGCAAGATTCCGCCTGGAGGAATAGCCGGTCGTGTCTTCGACGTGAAGACGAATGCTCCCCTTCTGGCAACCATCTCCTATGAAGGACCCCAGGATACCAAGGGCGAGGTCGAAACCGATAAGGACGGCAACTACACCGTACCTGCGCTTTACAGGGGTAAATACACCCTGCACGCCGAGCCGAAACACTCCAAGTACTTCCCTCAAGATGCAGAAGTCGCAATCGAACCGGCCAAGGATGCCCGGAAAGACTTTGCTCTGCTGCGTGAGAAGGAACTCATTGTCTTCCACAACATCACCTTTGAGACCGGTGAAGCCAGGGTGCTGTCTGACTTCTACGACGTACTCAACCAAATAGGTCAAATACTCGTAGATAATCCCTCTATCACCGTCGAGTTGGGCGGACACACAGACGCGCGTCCCATAAAAACACCGGAATTCTCAGGCAACGTGCAACTCTCGCAGGCACGTGTAGAAGCAGTACGCGAGTACCTGGTTCATAAGTTCCAGCTTGACGAGGAACGACTCGTGGCCAAAGGATACGGCGACAGTGAACCCATTGCCTCCAACGAAACCGAAGAAGGCATGGCTAAGAACCGCCGCGTGGAGTTCAAGGTGCTGACCGGTATCGAGTACTACCACGAAATCCGCAACGTCGAGCCTGACCGAGAGGAATAACTCAAAAAAGCTCAACCGAGCGAACCGAAACTTAAATCCCCGCGGGAGACCCCGCGGGGATACTTTTTTGAGATGATTGGAGTCAAGTTACCCGTGATTAGTTCATCGCATCAATCCCAACGATATATTTGACTGAAGGCAGATAACGCTCGGCAAAACCGGTATATGGATGGCGCTGAACTAATGCCTATCCAGATAATCGTCTATATCTTCAACCTTTCCCCATAATTCCCAAACCCCGCCCGGGATGAGACAGCCGCATAACTCCGCAAGAGTGGAAATAAGCGAAGCGCCATCTGCGGGCCAGGCCTTAGCGCCCAAACCATCAAGCTGGGTTTGGCTGGTAATATATTGCACTGGTACGCCTGCCCAGTCGGCAATGGCCTGATACCTGTCAGGTTTGGTGCAGGAACACGACATGAATACCTCCTTGATTATGGATTATGTTTCTCAGGTTCTAGTGACTCAGTTGTTCGAGCCACACGTCAAGTTCGGCAAGCTCTTCTGCCAGACCCATACGGGAATAATCGGCGCGAACTCGTCTGAGGAGCTTTTCTAAATCCGGTGTTTGAAACCCGAGCTTCTCTACCAGTTCCCTTAAACCCTGCTGAAGTATGCGAAAACATTCCACATCCTCCGCATCCCCGGCAAAGAACAAAGCGTCAGTAAAGTGCCGCACCGCTTTATCTCCTTCTCCCCGGTAAACGGCTATCCTTCCACGAAGCTCGTGTACGGTACTGGTTAGTGAGTTCAAGTCGAGCTCATTTGCCAGATCTATGGCCTTCATTAAGAGCACCCCGGCTTTCGCAATCTGCCCCACCGCCAGATGAACCCTGATGAGATTATGCAAAACAATCGCCCGGTTTTTACGGTCTCCCAGATTTTTAAAAAGTTCGCAGGATTCTTCCAAAGGCTG
Organism: Candidatus Stahliibacteriota bacterium; assembly: GCA_030592225.1. GTDB lineage: Bacteria > Hydrothermota > Tepidihabitantia > B3-TA06 > B3-TA06 > B3-TA06. The sequence goes on from JAUVJT010000018.1 coordinate 16,142, forward strand.
CCTGGCCAGGGTATATTCTTTTTGATTGAGATGAAGAGCTCCTCTGCGAAACCGGGTTTCTGCATCAAGCCTGTTGTCTTCAAGCTGAGCGGCAAGCTTCTCCAGTTCCAGCAAATTCTGCATGGCAAGCTCCGGCTCATCCTTCTCTGAATGGTAAAAAGCCTTCCGGCTGTAATATGCCGCAAGCCCGCGCAAATCGCCAATCTTGCAGAAGCGTTCCTTTGCCTCCTCAAGAATACCGGGGACTCTGCTAAAATCGCCCTGGCGATGACAAAGAATCGCCTTATTTATCAGGATACGTCCTTGCAGCTTGACGTCCCCGATGATGTTTGCAAGGGACAGCGCTTCGCTCCACGCCTTATCTGCGAGGGCATAACGGTTCATGCTCGCGTATACCCTGCCCAAGGTCAAAGCACTCAGGCAAAGCACGTTGGAATCCCCGCCGCTCAAGGCGTCTCTGCGTGAAGTGGTAACGTAATCGAATGCTTCGTTCAGCCTGCCTCGACGAAGATAAACCTCTGCCGCTATGCGATTCAACTGGGCGCTTTCAAGAGGTGGAGGCCCGCTCTTGAGTGCCTGCAATGCACAACGCAACGCGTCTTCCATCTCTCGCTTCTGAAAATACTCCAGTGCCGCGGCGAGCAGTCTTGTCCTTCCTTTTCCCTGGGAAGTTAATTCGTCTACGTTATCTTTCAATATCTCCTCTCCATACCTGAACTAGATGGTTTAGTACAGATTAATGGGAAAAAGCGATTTGTCAAGTCTCTGATTCGGTTTCTAAAGATAGAATAATGTTAATATTTTAAGAGGTATCTAAATATAACTCTTCTGTTATCCAGCCCTGAGCACTTGACATGCCCTGTCTGTGCGCTATACTCTCTTAGCTACGAACGTAGCGTGGACAAGCGGATGTAGCTCAGTTGGTAGAGCACAGGCTTCCCAAGCCTGTGGCCGCGGGTTCGAATCCCGTCGTCCGCTTAACACGTATCCATAAGGTGTACGTTAAGGCGCGTAATTTTGGAGGCTAAATGGTTCAGTTAGTGTTGACGTTTCTTTTAATAGGTGGAGTTGAATTGGAAATCGACTGGAGCGAACTGTCGATTCATTTCTATGGGCCGATTGATTTGACCACCGATACTCTTTACCTGGAGGAGTTGCAAACCAGACTCGACTCCTTGCTTATGACCATTCCCCTTCACGGAGACTTAAGCCTGGGTGAAGCTGTGGCTCGTTCCCAGGATGCCAGAAATTATTTCCAAACCGCGCTTTCCTATCCCCAGGTTGTTTCCACCCGCTATTCCACCGCTGGAGAAGTACAGAACGAGTACGTACTAAGTCTCATGGGACCGTTTCTGCAGGAACTTATTCCACACTCCACTCAACAATCCCTGCACCAACAAGAAACAGAACCGGCTGCTGACCCGCGACAGGAACACATGGGGCAAATCCCCAGCACCGGCTTCATTGTTGATGCACGAGGTGCAGGATTCCAACCGGGTATCTTCCCCCGCCTACTTGATCCACAAGGCAACGTCATCCTCGACGCAGGTAGTGTGGACAAAAACGTTCTGCTGGAACGCGGCTACGTACACTACGCTCACTCTCCGCGCGCTGCGCTCCAGACAAGAGAACTCGGACTCAACCCCCTGAGATTGGTGGCCGAACGTACCGTTGGACGCAACCGCTCCGACATCGTTCTCTCCGCAACGGACGCAGAACGTATCCTGGGTTCACCTTTGAATCTGCGCTTACTCCACGAGTGTCGGGTAACCATCATTATCGACCCATAACAACCCCGTAACACCGCCCGCAACCCATAACATCACCCGTAACATCAGTGATTTGGAGTGCAACAACCGCGTTGTTGCCCGCTAATGACTTTCCCCTAAGCTCACGCTCTACTCATAAATAGTGCGAAGCTCAGTGTATCCTTTGAGCATTAGCTTCGCAAACTCATTACTACTTGGAGCTAACGCCCCTTAATCTCAGAACATACCCTTGCATCCCATAGGATACAAGGGGCAGACCCTGGTTTACAAGCAATTCTCGGACAGCAGACAGAGACTTTGCTTTCTGTCGGATTTCCGGGGTGAGGAGGTGAGGGGAGGAGGGCGGTCAGGTCTTATCGTCTGTTTTGGAAGATTTTGTGCCTGATGCTGCCGGTGTCGAATCTTTACGTTTATAATCGGTCTCGTAAAAACCGCTTCCCTTAAAGATAAGCCCGGCGCCCGCGCCTATGAGACGTTCCACCGCGCCCTTGCATTTCGGGCACCGGCGTACCGGCCTGTCCGTAATGGATTGCAGGCATTCAAAGGTATATCCGCATTTCTTGCAGCGGTACTCGTATGTAGGCATAAGATTAAGATTATAGGTTAGCCCAGGCACATGTCAAGTTGACAAATCCGTTAAGTTGTGCACAATGTAGATATATACGGAGGATAACCTGGAGGCAATTATGCTTTTATCTTTACTGCTTTTCGCCGCCCCCGTTGACTGCGGGGTGCTGGACGTACAGGCGTTTCGTTCCATTGAGGAACGGCATGCGTATATAGATTCCATCGCCGCTGCGGACCTTACCGGAACCGTCAATCTCCTGAAAGAGGCGCTGGGATGCCCCTCTGAACAAACCCGGATGTTCGTGGCTGAAGCGCTGGGCTACCTTGGTGATACCCGGGCCGCATCAACTCTCATCCGGGCATTGAAATCACCTGCAACCGGCGTTCGTTACGAAACCGCATGGGCGCTGGGACTGCTGCAGGACACCTCGGCGGTGATGCCGTTAAGTGAAGCGCTATCTGATAAAGCGATACCCGTACGCAGCAACGCTGCATGGTCGCTGGGTGAAATTGGAGACAGGCGAGCGATTCCTTTTCTAATGGAATCACTTGCGGATTCCGATCGCCGCGTTCGTGAGAATGCCACCGAAGCCCTGGGCAAGCTCGGGGC
>JAUVJT010000215.1 GCA_030592225.1 Candidatus Stahliibacteriota bacterium
ACGCATCATATCTATACCCTCCCGCTCCTTCAAACTCAAATGATGGTATTCCTTGTACATACATCCTTAGGATAACGAAATCCCTCTCGTTTTCCAAGGTGTTGCACTTCATTATTGAACCCACGTTGCACTATATGGTTATTAATTGGCACAATCCCCAGCAATAATTCCACTCTGGGGACAAAGGTGCCTGTAAACTGATTCTTCGGGAAGAGGCATTCGTAGATTAATTCTGACCGAGGTTTCCCCAGGAAAGCTACGCCTATTTGTGGTTCAACGAATTCAAACCCTCCCATGCCTTTAATTTTCTCAGGATTCTCGGGATCGTACTTCTCTCCAGACAGAGAATAATGAAATCTCGCCAATTCCATTCCAAGCGAGAAAGCAAAACGGTTTCCCCAATACCATTTTATCCGTCCTGCTGAAGCACCAAACGAGGGAAACATCCATGAACCATCGTAATCGTAGCGACCGATTCCCCCTTGAATGCCAACCGCATCCCAAGAAAACATATCAGCCTTTGGAATGCCCAAGAAACCATTCCCTGAGAGTAGAACGAACAAAACGAAGTTAATCACTAGTACTCCTTTCTTTGATTATATAGAGCAATTTGCGTGCCATGTTGACTCGATAAACATTTGATTCGTAAACGTCGAATTGTCAGACGGTTACAGGATAATGTCTCGTATCCCACCAAGGAAATATACCCCGAATCCTTTTAAGCTCAGAAAATAGAGTCTACTTCCAACGGGTCGCTCATATATGAGTCGGTAAAGTAGGTGGCAAGGAATCGCTCCACGTTGCCGAACATTATGGCATTTACGATACCCGCAATATCGGCATCGCTTTTGCCTGTCAGCAGCGGCTCAGTGCCTTTATTTCGCATCTGTTTCATTCTTTCTACCAGGGCCGCTTCCAGGACGGGTAAGTCCCCGGCGCTGCAGAACGGGTCTATGGGGTTAATCCTGCCGTCAAAATCGCTCCCCAGTACGATACTGTCCCAGATGGTCTTTCCTGCAGGAAGGCTCCCTTGCGTATCTATTACCCTTGCTATGTGCAGGACGTTATCAAGGAAAGGCTTTACCCACAACTGCCGGAACAAGTCATGATTTTTTCTGACCTTGCGCGGCAAGTCGTTCAGAAAGTCATTTACCATCTGACCGCCCAGGATTCTCTGGTCAAGTATGAGACCTATGATGCCGTTTGAATCCCAGATGGCCACTATCTCTTCGTCCGAAAGGTTAATGTCCCAGACGTTGAAGATGCTGTCGCTTTCCTCGTATCGCTCATCTTCGGCTTTATGATCATCGGAGTTCCTCGATGCCTGCATCGTCCCGATGCCGTTTACTCCGGCATGACTTATTATCACCGGTATCTTCTGCTCGTCCGGTTTTGCCTGGTTGTGCTGGGCAACCTTTGCATAAAACCACAGCCTCGTGTCGATGCTCATGTGTTTGGCGTCCAGCAGGATTCTTTTTCCGTTCGCGGCGGATAGAAGTTCCTTGACCACGGCTTCGTCCACCTTGGTCATTGCGGTGTTCATGCCTCTTCTCTGGTCAAACAGTACGTGGCCGCCGTCCGCCTGGCTCATTGCGTGACCTGCCAGTTGATTCCAGAAATGGTGATCCAGGCCGATGAAAAAGGGCGGATGCTTCCAGGTCTTCAAATCCGCGATGCCCTGAACCAGTTTGTCCCTGAGAGCCGCTGTCTTGGGGTTGCTCAGGTCATTCAACTCCGCGTCAGGCAAACCGTCGAGTGTGTTCTTCTGGCCTGATCCCAGGCAATGCGCTCCTTCAACCGTGACCAGCACGGCCATCGTGTGCTCCTTGCCGGGATCGGTAAGTACCGATTGGAGCTGGGTATAGTTGCCGACTATTTCTATGCCGGTATCGGATGGAATCCCGTATTTGGCCGCAACGTTGGCAGGACAGTTTAGCTCGCTTTTAAGAAACTGATACTCCTTGAGCAGATCATCGGGGTACTCGCGGCTGTATTTCAGTATCTGGCGGATTCTCTTTGAGGGATAGGTTGAGAGAATACGGCCCAGAAAGGTGTACTTAGCCAGGATTTGTATAATCCACCTCGCCGTGCAGCAAATAATCTCCCATATCGCTTTGAAGAACCCTTCATCCAGGATCGGTTTGCGGGTGATGGTAAAAAGCCCCCACTCCATCGGGTACAGCGAAACAAAAACAACCTTAACCTTGCCTTTGGCCAGAGAAACAAAGTCCGATTGGGTGTAGGGTCTGGCGATGTTATCCCATAGATAGCGGCCTTTGCGTCGCTGACGATTAGTAGGAGGCTTGCAGTACCAGACGCTTTTGCCCTTATTGAATGGCGGTATGGTTGAGTGAGCGTGGATATCTGCGTATTTTATAACCGGCATGATTAGCTCTCCCTGGTTGGTTTGCGAACGTTAATCTTTGAGCGTTCCTTACGCAATAGTATGTACTTTAAGCCTTTCGTCAAGCGCATTTCTACTTTTATCTGATGTATTTCCCTCTCCCTTTGGGAGAGGGATTAAGGGTGAGGGCTACCTAACCAGAACTACCTTCCTCACGGATGATCTCCCAGATGTCTCCTTGATAAAGTAGACCCCCGGACTCATGCCCTGCCCCCAGTTGATTGAACCTGATGCGTCCGTTGAGTGTATCTCGTCCACCTTACTTCCAGTTGCATCAAAGATGAAAGCGGAAAAGCCCTGGGGTCGGTCGGTGTATCTTAACACGATGCGTGAACCGACGGAGTTCACAACCTCCCAGTTGGAGTGGTGTGTTACGGGTGCGGGTTCGGCAATGCCGCTCAGCTTAGGGGCATAGCCTGTGGAGTCGGTCTTGCAGAGGAATATGCCGTAATGATCGTAATGATAACCATCGGAATAACCGCCGGCTCCTGTCAATACGTAGCCGCCGTCTGTGGTCTGGCGTACTGAGTAGATGTGGAACTCGCGTATCTTTTCCCAGAGTGTATTGCCGTCAGCATCCAGTTTAATCAGCTTTGTCCCTGCAACACCGCCGACGATGTAGCCTCCATCAAAGGTCTGGCGAACGCAATCGGCCCCGAAATCTTTGCTCCACTCCAGGTCGCCCACCGAATCGGTCTTGAAAACAGCCGGGTAAGCGGCAACGATGTAGCCGTTGTCAGTGGTCTGCTCCACGCAGTGACCTATGCCAGTCTCATAGGTGCGTTTCCACTCCTCCTGGCCCAGGTAATCCGTCTTGAGCAAGCCGACCTCGTATGACTGGTACTGTCCAAAATAACCAGCGATTACGTAGCCGCCGTCCGAGGTTTGACATACTGAGTGCCCCCCCCCCCCGGGGGTGGGGGGGGGGGGGGGGGCGGGGGGGGGTGGGGCAACAACGACAGTAACCGAATGGAGGGGGGAGGTCCGGGCGAGGAGGACGAGGCAAACCACCCAAGTCGGGGCACCCGACAGGAAGGAGATAAACACAAATAAAAAAAAA
>JAUVJT010000208.1 GCA_030592225.1 Candidatus Stahliibacteriota bacterium
CAATTGCCGGGAGTCGCACCGATTGGCTGCTCATAACCTCCATCGGACAAAAGATAACGCTGAGCTATACGGATAGACCGAATGGACTCCACGCCGCTGTCTTTGACGCCGCAGGCCGCCGGGTGGATGAGTTGCATGCGAAAGGTTCGTCAGGAGTAATCACCTGGGGCGCTGACTGCGGGGCAGGGGTGTACTTCATCCGTGATGTGTTCGGCAATCAGCCTGTTACCCGGAAGGTTGTGCTGATAGACTAATATGCCGATTTGACAGCCGGCATCTCAGCCGCGTGCTTCGTATTTAACAAACAGGCAAGCTCGTTCATCGTTGAACCCACGTGCTTCTTTTTTGCGCAAGTAAATAAAGAGCGTAAGGGGCAACCGGCTTTCAGCCGGTCTGGAATTTATATTTTGGACGCACGGAGTCTTTCCGCCACCCTCCACGCGATAATCAACTTGGCGATGCCAATCTCCGATACCATCTTCTCCGAGGAAGGCAGTACCTTTGCTCCCGGACGTCCGGCAAGAAAGGCAATCCGTTCCTCCACTTCTGCCAGCATGGAGCGCGGTATCAACCCGTTGATTTCAATCCTGGAAACCTGGGTTTTGCCCCTGAACCCCTTGCGGTACTCGAAGTAAAGCTCCTCGCCTTCACTGCGACACATCGCAGAAAGATTCAAAGGCAGGTGAATGTCCGACAATTTTTCTTCCGTGATTCGCTGAATCAATCTGATCCAGTAGGGGGTGCCGCGTCGGTAGCGTTCTTCCCCCTTCTCCTTTTTTATCTGTACGATTATCTCCGCCCATCTGCGCTGCGGCGCAATCCATTGCCTGTAGTGCGGCTCGCGCTCGGCGATGGAGCGAAGCACCGCCTCTTTTGAATGGCCGCGCTTTTCCACGTCCCGCTTTATCTTCCACTCCTTCTTGACCTCGGCATCAGGGTCGATGTAGATGGTGAAATCAAGCAAATCCCTCAGCTTTCTGGTATGGAAAGGCAGAAGCCCCTCCAGAATAACCACTCTCCTGGGACTGAACTTTACCGGCGGGTCGAGCTTGCCGGTCGAATGATTATAGCGAGGCTTGGCAATCGTTCGACCTTGCTTCAGCATCAGTACGTGCTCGGCCAGTTTGTCGAGATCGTTGGCCCGCGGGTCCAGGGCCACTATCCCCGTTCTCTTCCTCTCCTGTCTGTCCAGCAGATGATAGTCGTCCAGCGATATACTCGCCGCCTGACTCTTGCCGAACAGTTGTCTTACTCCAGCCGCAAAGGTGGACTTGCCCGAACCGGAGTCGCCCGCTACCCCCACCAGGAAAGCTTCCCGTAACACTTCCCGTAACACTCCCCGTGGCACTTCCCGTTTCGCGTCTACCAACTTTTATGACCCCAGATCTTATATGCCTTGCCCACGTCAGTATCTCTTTCGGCAAGGGATTCCATGGACTCACCTTTGAGCACTGCGTCCACCACTTTTCTTGCCGTCCTTGCACCCGCTCTGCTGCCATCCGGATGTCCATGTATCCCGCCGCCCTGCATTATCGCCACTTCATGTCCGAAGTGTCCCATGATCGCAGGTATCAAAAACGGATGCACCCCGCCCGAGGCCACTGACAGCACCGGTTTGAGCGTGCCCCAATCCTGCCCCAACAGTCTATCCCCTGGCTCCACCACGGCGTTGTTCATTTCCTGGTGCATTCTGAGTATTTCGTCTTTATCGCCCTCCATCTTGCCCACGATGGTGCCCACGTGAAGCTGATCCACCCCGGCAAATCTCGTCAGCTTGGAAAACGCCAGGGTGCTCATGCCGTGGTCGGGCACCCTGCTGAACGCGGCGTACATCGCTCTATGGGCGTGAATGGCCAGCCCGTCGGTGTGATTGCGCAGCATCTGCACCCCGGCAAATCCTGTCGTCACCACGTCAATCATTACGTACCGGGAGCCTGCCTGCTTCACCAGCTCCAATCTTCTCAACAACTCGTCGCCGGGCGCGGTCACGTTGGGCATGTAGCCCTTGCGTTCCCCGGTCTCGCGCTCCGCCCGCTCCGCAGCCTTCAAGGAAAGTTCAAGTCGCTTCTCAAATCTGTTGAACCCCTGATCGGTCAAATTCTCGTCGTCCTTCACTAAATCGCACCCACCGGCCATGGCTTCGTACAGCACCTCGGCGAACTGCTCAGAGGAAAGTCCCACCTTGGGTTTTACGATGGTGCCTATCAACGGCCTGTCGGCAACCCCCAGCATTTCTCTGACTCCATCCCTGCCCAGGGCCGGTCCTGCAAAGCTCTCCGTTAGCACTCTCGGGAAGCGGAAATCCTCAAGCCTCAGCCTGTCAATCGCTTTCATCCCGTAGATGTTGCCCGCGATCGAAGATAATATCTGCGGCAGGGAGCCGGGCTCGAACAACTGTGAAGGGTAGGCAATCCACACATACGGTTCGGCAATCTTGTAGATATGCGGCTTCAAGTTCTCGCCAACCTCGGGGATCATGGTAGATACGTCTGTCCACGTCCCAATAGATGACTCTCCGGCCAGCGCCTCGGCAACCTCCTCGAGGGTCTTCCCTTCCGCAGGGGTAAGCCGGTACAGGGTCAGAAGATCGTTATCGGTTGGCGAATATCCTAAATCCAAATACTGCATGAACACTCCTTTATTTTGTCTAGAGTATAGGGTGAAACGCGCGCTGGTCAAATGGTTATCCCAATAATCTATTCTAACCTACTGAGGTTCTGGATCAAGGAAAAGGCCGGACAGGACGTCCGGCCTTCAGGTATTAATGACTCTTAATGGATTACTACGGTCTTGGCGCTGCGGGTAATATTCCCTGTCCTCAAAGTAACAAAGTAAGAACCGCAGGGTAGTTCGGCAGTGTTCCACTCGAGCGTCTGCGTCCCGGCGTCTGCGTTGCCGTCGAGCAAGGTCTCGACACGACGTCCGGCCACGTCCCAGACTTCGAGTTGTACCTTGCCGGCTGCCGGCAGGCTGAAGTGCACCGTGTGATTGGCATCCACATTCAGGGCCAGGGAGGTTGCTTCAGGCGCTTTCTCCTCGATTGCTATTACCGTGCCGCCATAATGGTTAATGGCTGGATCGCCGAAGATGATGTGCTCGTAGGTGTTCAGGTACTTGCTGGGGCCGTTTTCGAAGTTAAAATATTCCAGCCTGGCAGCATCCACGGCGGGACCCAGGATGTTTTGGTAGGTGGTTTTTTTCAGGTAGTTGTCCAACAGATAGTGGTACAGGGTATTCATTCCGCCATTCCCCGGGCCGGACCAGCCGCGTCTTCCCAACCCGGAACGGGTATGGGCTACCACACCTACGCTGGCGTAGTTGAGAAGCGCCTGGGCGAGACAGTTGGCGTCTTCGGGATAGCCGTTAAGACAGGACATGAGGAAGGCCACGTTTCGCTTATCGGAGTTCAGCATGAAGGCATCGGAGCTGCTAAGACCGGTGGGCCAGGCATATTCACTTTCGTAAGGAATACCGTCTCCATTGTCGTTCCATACGCAGCGCGAAAAGCTGGTTTTCCAGCCGTGGTTGTTCTCCACGAATATGCCCACGTCGTTATCGGTTAAGGCATCCTTCAAGTTTTGCTGGGTCAGAGGGACGTCGCAAGCGTACTCAGACGGGCCGTCGCCTGCTTTTTCGTAAAGAGTTA
>JAUVJT010000097.1 GCA_030592225.1 Candidatus Stahliibacteriota bacterium
ATTTGAGGCAAAGCCTTTCGACAGTCTTCTAAGTGACGTAAATACATAACGGGTCGTTAGCTCAGTTGGTAGAGCACCTGATTTTTAATCCGGTGGCCACAGGTTCAAGTCCTGTACGACCCATTTAATAGTTACCTGAAATCACATTCCCTGAGGAGGATATGCGTGAAACCCGTAACACCCACACCCGTAACACCCGTACCCCTTCGGGGCATTCTCACAATAAGCCGGAGCGTACGCTCCAGTCACAAGGGAATAACACCCGCACCCGTAACACCTCTAACACCCGTAACACACCTCAGGAAAGTACTTGCAATGGTTTTGATTGCAGTGGGCGTGGTTTCCGCCGCGTCGTCGGCAGATATTTTTGCCAGGGCGGAGCGTTACTCGGTACGGGTATACGTCACCACCACCGTGGCCCTGGAAAGCTCGCAGCGCGGCTCCTACCAGGGTTCGGGATTCATTGTCCACCTGGACAGAAACCAGGGCTACGCGTACGTGGCCACCTGTGAACACGTTATAGGCGACGGGATATGCAACGTGCAGATAAGCTTTAAGGACGGCGAGCGCATTCCGGCTGAACCGGTATATATAGATCCGGTATACGACTTCGGGATGATTCGTTTCCGCCTGAACGAGTCGGGCGTACCCTTGGACATCACCATTGCCAAACTGGGTAACTCTGATAAATTAAAAATAGGCGACCGGGTGGGAACGTTCGGGCATCCTTCGGGTATTGAATTCTCAGGGACGGAAGGAATCGTCAGTTCCACCACCAACACCCCCTCTACGGGCACCGGCAAGTTCATCCAGACCGACGCCCCCATCAACCCGGGCAACTCCGGGGGGCAGTTGATTATGATGAAGGACGGCTCGGTCATCGGCATCAACGCCGCAACATCAGGCCAGGGGATAGGATGGAGCCTGGCGGTAAATCAGCTGAAACCGATTATTGCGGACGTGATTACAGACAGACTCCCCTACGGCGGACGTGTAGGCTGGATGGGATTTGACGTTACAGAAATCACACCTGCAAGGACTTCTGAAAGCTTTAAGACCGAGATGCCCGATTACGTTCGCAAGGCGATACTCATCCGCACACTGGCCCCGGGAAATGCCGGAGACCAGGCAGGAGTTCGCTCAGGCGACATAATCTATGCAATCAACGGCAAAACCCCTGAAGACGAAGCGGACTACGCGGTGATAATGAAAAGGTTGGCAAACGAGATATGTACCCTGACGGTATCGCGGTTCGGCGAGAAAATTGACTTCGAGCTGTTTGCCACAGACAGGGCCGCGGATCGTCCAGATGAGTATATCTCGGTTGCGGGCATGTTTATTCAGCCCATGAGCAAGTTTCTGCAGTACTGGTACGATATGGATTCCGCCGCGGTCTACGTAGCGGACGTACAGGAAGAAAGCGCCGCCGCCTCGTGGGGAGCCTACGGCGGTCCGATACGTGCGGTTGGGGTGCACGGGGAATACCATGAAATTGCATCGTTTGAGAACTTCTGGGAGGCGATCAAGAACCTTAAATCGGGCGAACCCATGGAGCTTTTCTACGGGGTCGATCGCATCAGATCAATAATCAAGGTTGTGTACTACGATGAGGACGAAGCGCCTGAACGCCACCAGATAACCCAGTGGGATTAGGCTAGAACCTCATTGACATTTACCCAAATATCTACAAAGAGTTCGACTTCAATGAATGATAACTACCCGGGCAGTGTTATTCCCGCTGAATTCATCTGTTGAACGAATAAAGTAAACCCCAGAAGACATACTCTCCCCCCAGGTGATAGTTCCTGAGACGCCATCGCTGTGCAGTTCGTCCACCTTGCGGCCTATTGCATCGAAGACGGAAGCGTGGAAACCCTCTGGACGATTCGTGTAGTGTAGAACGATCTGTGAACCGACGAAGGTAACTACCTCCCAATCTGATGTTTCAACAATCGGCTCCTCGACAACGGCTAAGGTATCCCCATTAGCATCGGTCTTAATCAACCAGAGGTCCGGATCACCATCGGAATAGTTAACACCTGTTATAATATAACCCCCATCAGTCGTTTGCCTAACGCACCAACCATGGTCAACGCCATCACCGTATGTACGTGTCCAGAGAGTATCCCCAAGTGAATCGGTCTTCAATAACCATAAGCCCCATCCGTTTATCTTTTTCAAGCCCGTGATGATATATCCACCGTCGGTTGTTTGCTCTACATAACGCCCCCACTCCCCAAAGTCCTCCCCTCCGTAGGTTTTTGTCCATACCGTATCACCATTGCTATCCGTTTTGATCAACCAAAGGGCTATAAATATCCCGGCATCTGTAGAATCAATCGTCTTATCGCCAACAATTACGTAACCGCTATCACTTGTTTGCTGCACGCAATAACTGTGATCAATCCATCTCCCACCGTACGTTCGAGTCCATAAGGTGTCGCCCACCGAATCCATCTTCAGTAACCAAATATCATCATAATTTCTTTCCCCAGTTACTATGTAGCCACCATCATACGTCTGTCGCACAAAAAAACCTTTTTCAACAGAGCCGGTTCCATAAGTCTTTGTCCACATAGAATCACCTAAAGAATCTGTTTTAATCAAACCAACATCACCCCCCAAATTCCCTGTGACCACGTAACCGTTATCTTCTGTTTGCTCAACTGAGTATCCCCGACTAGATCCCACTTCATAGGTTCGTGTCCATACCGTATCACCATAATTATCCGTTTTCAGTAACCATAGTTCATAAATCAAGTTGTCAGTGTATGTAAACCCCGCAATTATATACCCTCCATCGCTTGTTTGCTGCACGGAGCAACCCACGCTATAATAACCATACGTTCGAGTCCACACGGTATCTCCGTCTTCATTTACCCTGACCAACCACAAACACGTCTTCCAAAACTCGCCATCAGGTACTGAGAATTGCCCGGTAACGATATACCCTCCATCGGTTGTTTGCTGCACACAACGACCTTTATCGGAACCTTCCCCTCCGTATAATTTCGTCCAACCAGCGTTAAGGGGTTGAAACGGGGTTACCAAAACAACCACTATGATAGCAATCCAAGCAAATTTTAATCCAGGCATCTTACTCCTCCAGTTGGCTTTTCTACTTTTATCTAAAAATATAATAACCCCCATGCAAAGGATGTCAAGGTCAAGGGCTTGACAGATGGCGGAGAACTGAATCAGATAACCAACGGCAGGTAGATTATGAAAGTAGTACCCTTGCCTACTTTACTTTCCACCTCAACCCTGCCGTTAAGGGAGTCCACAATGGTCTTAACGATATAGAGTCCAAGGCCTATCCCCTTGGGATTCTCATCGGCGGCGCTGCGTTTGTACTTGTCGAAAACAAAAGGCAGGATGTCGGGCGCAATACCCACACCCTGATCTTTCACCTGAACCTTTATGTCCCTGTCCTCTACCTGGCTTATGATACGTATCTCTTCGCCTGCAGACGTAAACTTTAGGGCATTGCCTACCAGATTGGTGAACACGCGAAACATCTGCGTGGGATTACATTCAATGAGCGGCATGTCAGGGGCGAGTTCCATTTCAAAATTGACACCTTTGTTCTCAGCATGAAGCTTGTTCATGTTAAAAACACGCAAAAGGGTATCGTTGAGGCTAATGGATTCCTTGCTCTGTTCAAGCTTGCCTGCGTCAATTTTGGAAACGAGGAGAAAGTTTTCCACCAGCCCCAGCATGTCCTTTGATGCGCCTTCGATAAGGGTCACCATCCGCTTCTGGCGTTCTTCAAAACCCTCTGTCTGGCTCAGGAACTCGGCTGCAGAGATGATTGTGGAGAGAGGGTTTTTCAGGTCATGGGTAAGCATGGCTATGAAATCGGCGCGCATCTGTTCAACCTGTTCGCGTTCCTTGCGCAGGCGGTACTGATCTATGGCCTGGGTGATGGTGGTAGGAAGCTGAACCAGGTGACTCATGTCCGACATCTTGGTAAGATAATCGTAGGCTCCCAGCTTCATCGCGGCGACCGCGACCTTTTCCGAACCCTGACCGGTAAGGAATATCACCGGGGTATCCACGCCTTTGTTGCGGACTTCCTTCAGGAATTCAAGACCATCCATATCTATGAGCAGGAAGTCGAGAAGGATTATGTTAAAGGACGCTTCCTCGAGATATTTCAGACCGTCCGCGCCGGTGGCGGCGGAAACAACGGTATAATCCAATTCCCGCTGCTTGACCATTCGGCTAAACGCCATCTGATCGTACTCATTGTCCTCGACCAGAAGAACTTTGAGCGGAGCCGCAGGTCCACCAACAACGTTATGGGAGTTCATTCAATTCCCAGTAAAGATTAATGGTCGCTATGGCATCTACAAACTTGTTGAAGTCCACCGGCTTGATGATGTAGGAGTTCACTCCCAAATTGTAGCTTTCTATCTTGTCCTGATCGCGTTTAGAGGTGGTGAGCATCACTATGGGAATCATCTTGTGTTCAGGATCGTTCTTTAGTTTCCTGAGCACCTCTATACCATTCATCTTGGGCATGTTGATGTCAAGAAGTATCAAACCCGGACGTGGTGCCGCATCGGAGTCCTCGTAATCGTTCCGGTGGTAGATAAAATCAAGCGCCTCTTCGCCATCTCTTACCACGTAGAGACGATTGGAGAGATTATGTTTGGTAAATGCCCTTTTGGTTATGAGTATATCGTTCTCGTCATCTTCGACGAGAAGTATGTCTATTGGTTGTCTTTCGGCCATTACATACTCCTTTCAGGGTTAGCTGCCTCGTTATCTTCCTCTTGATGCAGAGGCAGCGTGAAATGAAATATTGTACCCACTCCGACCTGAGATTCAACCCATATCCGGCCGTTGTGTTCTTCTACTACCCGTTTCACCATCGAAAGACCGACACCCGTCCCTGAGTAATCTTCCCGCTGGTGCAAGCGCTGGAATATCTGGAATATGCGTTCGTAGTGACGCTTTTCTATCCCGATTCCATTGTCGGAGAAAATGAACTCATGAGACCCCCCCGAAGTCTGAGCGGTAATCTTAACCTGCTTGCGCGGCTTATCGTTGAATTTCAGACCATTGGAGATAAGGTTGTAGAATACCTCCACCATCTTGGCGGAATCGCACAGTACCGTGGGGAGTTCATCCGGATTGTAAATGATGTCGGCATCATCACCCACATCCACCATCTTAATCGCCTCTTTAATCAAATCACCGGCAGGCACGTCCTTAAAGACCTGTCCGGTTCGAGTAACCGCGGTTATATCGAGTACATCATCCAGCAGCTTTTCCATCCGCTTGACCGCATCTATAAGACGCGTCAGGTAAAGCTTACCCTCCATATCCAGCTTGTCACGATAATCCTCGTACAGGAACTGGCTGAAACCCGAAATGGCGCGAAGCGGGGTCTTCAGGTCATGGCTGGTGACGTAGATAACCTCCTCCAGTTCGCGCGCAAAAGCAGCGGTCTTCCGGTTCGATTCCTTAAGTTCGGATGTTCTCTGAGCAACTATCGCCTCCAGATTTTCGTTCAAATCCTGCAATCTGCTGTGAAGGCGACTATTGGCCGTGGCATCGGCAACCTGGCGGGAAAAAAGCGTAAAAAGTTCACGATCGTGTTCTATGAATTTTTCCTCACTGAGACGGGTAAGGGTCATTACCCCCAGAAGCTCACCTTTTGACAAAAGAGGCACGGAAAGCAAACAAGTAGGTCTTTCTTGAGTGCCGGGTATACGAGGCGCTTTGGGATCAAGGTGAACGTTATTGGCAATAATCGATTTCCGTTCTGCCGCAGCCCTGCCGGTGACTCCTTCACCCAGCTTAATCTTGCAACCAAGTATCTTATCCCGATCTTCTTTACTGGTGGTCATCTGGGGAATTAGTTCCTCGGCCTCGGGATCGAACCTGTAGACGGTACATCTTGCAGCCCTTATGAAATTCGTAGCCCTGTCGCCAATAAGTTTTGCCACTGCCTCTTCTTCTAACGTAGCAGCCACCACGGTGCTCGCCTCCAGCAATTCACGCAGTTCGCCGCTGCGCCGCTGCAAATCCTCGTTGAGTTCTCTCAGTTCTTCGCCGCGCCTGCGGTTCTCTTCAAACATGAACCGCAAATCGTCTATCATAAGGTTCAGGCCTACAAAAAGTTCGGTAAACTCGTCTTCTTTCTCGTGGAGGGAAATGTTTTCATTAAAATCGCCAAGCGAGACCTTTTCCATAATCGGAGTCAATGTGGCAAGTCTGGCGCGAACCCGTTCTTTATAGTCCGAGTGTACCTCCTCGAGTTTGACCTTTGCTCGTTCCAGCTCCGTGGTTCTTCCCGCCACCTTCTGCTCAAGGCTTTCGTTGAGTTCACGCAACTGGGTGAAAAGCCGGGTGTTTGCAAACGCCTCTGCCGCTTGTCTGACGAACAGGGTGAAAAGTTGAAGATCATGCTCGGTGAACTCATCTTCACTCATCCGTACAAGAGTCATAACTCCCAGAAGTTCGTCTCTTGCAACAAGGGGAGCCGACAGGAGACACGTAGGCAAATCCTCGGTTCCGGGAATACGAGGCGCCTTGGAATCAAGGTGAATATTGTTAGCGAGAATCGGATTGCGCTCCTTGGCCGCCTTGCCTGTAATTCCTTCCCCCAAAGGCACCTGGTAGGCCATGCGTTGCTCGTATTCTTCCATTACCGTCGTGGCAATCGGGATCAGTTTTGCCGATTCCTTGTCGAATTTGTAAAACGTACACCCACTGGATGCAATAAGCTCCTTGGCCCGCTGAGCGATAAGTTTTCCCGTTTCTTCTTCCTCCAGAATGGATGAAAGCTCCGTACTTGTCTTAAATAAGGCCTGCAGCTCCTCCCTGCGAGTTTGCAGATCTTTATTCAGGCTGCGCAACCGTCCGAACAGACGACTGTTGGCAAATGCCTCTGCCGCCTGCCTTGCGAACAGCGTAAATACCTGAAGATCGTGTTCGGTGAATTCCCTGTCACTGAGGCGTGAGATGGTCATTCCCCCCAGGAGTTCCCCTTTTGAAATCAGGGGAGCCGAAAGCAAACAGGTAGGTTCCCTTTTCGTACCGGGGACATGGGCGGATTTGGACTCCAGGTGAACGTGGTTGGCAAGAATTGGTCTGCGTTCCTTAACTGCCCGGCCGGTAGTCCCTTCACCAAGCAAAGGATGATAACCCATTACCGCCTCGGTGTTTTTCTTGTTGGTCGTAATCTGCGGAATGAGCTTCTCGGTTTCTGGATCGAACCGGTAAACGGTGCAGCCGTCGGCCCCGATTAATTCAGTGGCCTTCCGGGCTATAAGCTCTCCAACTTCCTTTTCATCCAGGGTGGAGGAGAGTTCGGTACTGGTATTAAACAAAGCGCCCAGCTCCTCGCCTCTGCGCTCCAGGTCTTTGTTTAGCTCGCGCAGCCGACCGAACAAACGGCTGTTGGCAGCGGCTTCCGCCACCTGCCTGGCGAAAAGGATGAAAAGTTCCAGATCGTGGTCAACAAACTCCTCCTCGCTAAAACGTACAAGGGTCATCACGCCCAGAAGATCCCCACGCGCCGTCAACGGAGCAGATAACAGACAAGTCGGCAACTCCTTTGTACCCGGGATACGTGCCGCCTTGGGATCGTGATGCACGTTGTTTGCAAGGATAGCCCGTTTCTCGGCCGCCGCCTGACCGGTTATACCCTCACCAACAGATATGTGGTGACCCAAGACCTCCTCACGGCCTTCCACAACGGTAGTAGTTATAGGAACCAATTCCTCGATACCGGGATCAAATCTGTAAACCGTACACCCGTTGGCTCCTATCAGTTCCGTAGCTTTAACCGCGATAAGATGGGCTACCTTTTTCTCATCCAGAGTTGCCGAAACCGCGCTACTGGTTTCAAGCAGCGCCTTTAATTCCTCCCCACTCCGCTCAAGCATTGCATATGCACG
>JAUVJT010000240.1 GCA_030592225.1 Candidatus Stahliibacteriota bacterium
CAACAGAATGCTACATCTTCTGTCGGGGACCCTGAATGTTGTCGCTTAAGACTCCTTTGAGTCTCCTGGAAGTTCCTGGCGGAACCTCCGCAACGAGGCACTCGCTGCACTCCAGAACCGATAGGGTGTCGACGACGTGGGTCGCATGAAAACATCAACAAATAGGAGATTCAATGCAGGTTTTGGTATGCTACCACTCAAGAACGGGAAACACCAGAAAGCTGGCCGAGGCGGTAGGCAAAGGTGCAGAAGAGATTGAAGGCATCACCGCCATTCTGAAATCCACCGATGAGGTCACAAAAGACGATTTCTTGAACTCCGAGGGTGTCATAGCAGGCTCCCCTGTTTACTTCGGCACCATGGCCGCAGAACTTAAAAAGGTCTTCGACGATTTCGTGAGTACACGCAGAAAAATGGAGGGCAAGCCAGGGGCGGCGTTTGCCACGTCCGCAGACCAGTCAGGCGGCAAAGAGACCACCATCATCTCCATCATTCAGGCGATGCTTATCTACGGAATGGTTGTTGCCGGAGACCCGCTTGACGCCACAGGTCACTATGGAACCTCGTGCAAGGGTGATCCTGACAAACAAACCCTTGCCAACGGCGCCAGGCTGGGAAGACGCGTGGCCGAACTGGCCAGAAAACTAAGGGGCTAAACACAATCAGTCCATCATACGTCTAAGGGAGACCTGCGCTGTCAAGGCTGCAAGACCGACGTAATCGCAACATTCTGTAACCGACTGTGGAATGCGGAAGTGCACCCGTACCCCCGTTGGGTGAAGCAATCGTGCGGGGTGAATAATCGGGGAGAGAGGATTCGAACCTCCGATCTCCTGCTCCCAAAGCAGGCGCGTTGAACCGGGCTACGCTACTCCCCGTCAGTAACACCCGTAACACCCACACCAATCTGATACACGTGCAAATGTACCTGGATGATGCGTAATTATAGTCCACGTTTTCTTGGAGTCAATCTATAATCACTATGAGAACAAGCCACGCATTCACCCCTTCCTTGACGGAAAAAGTACGCTTCTTAGAAACGTTTGAGCTTTACGAACGCGTCTCGGATTAAGTCGAACATCTTGGTAGAAATTTATGGAGATAGACCTGGAAGGCAACCCCCAAATTTGTCGTCGCGAGCACCCGACTGGGGCACGAGCGACTGAAAGGAACGTGGCGATCTCATCACACTACTCGGTAAAATGAGATTATTCCGTTTACGTCATCACTTCGTGTGCCGCGTCGTTTCTCCCTTCGGTCGCCACTCCTCGCAATGACAGCCGTAATCATAAAATTTGCACTGCAGAGCGGGCACTTCGCATTTTGACCGAAGGACGACGATAACGGAGTAAATTCGGCTTAAACGCCCTTGACCGCCCTGACCACTGCGGCATAGTCGGAGGATTTAAACAGTGCGGAGCCGACGATGAGGATGTCGGCGCCGGCGTCACGTGCGGCAGGCGCGGTTTCGGGGTTAACCCCGCCGTCAATAGCGATGGGAATGGAAAGCTTCTGGCGTTCTATCTCACGCTTCAGGGTATCGATACGGAAAAGGGTCTCGGGGATGAATTTCTGACCGCCGAACCCGGGGTAAACGCTCATCAAAAGCACCTGGGAAAGCCGGGGCAGGATGGGATAGATGCTCTCCAGCATGGTATCCGGGTTGAGGGTTACGCCTATCGGCTTGCCCAATTCGAGGAGCACAGGCAAGGTGTCTTCATCGGCGACCTCGATATGGTAGAGTATCTCGTCGGCGCCTGTTTCTGCAAAGCGGGGCGCGTACTTGCAGGGATCGGCAATCATAAGATGAGCGCGCAGGGGGAGAGAAGTGAGGCCTCGGATGTGGGCGGTTACCGGAGGGCCAAAGCTTATGTTGGGAACGAAATGCCCGTCCATCACGTCCAGATGAAACGCATCCACACCTGCCTGCTCGGCAGCGCGAATCTCCTCGCCCAGCCGTGTGAAGTCGCAGTTAAGGATTGACGCTGAAAATTGAACCATCATATAATCCTGTTGAGAATAAAAGATATAAATCGCCCGCCAAAAAATGACTCCCCAACCAACCGAATCAGGGTTCCTGACCCACGGTTACCCTTATGGTATCGCCCG
>JAUVJT010000197.1 GCA_030592225.1 Candidatus Stahliibacteriota bacterium
CGTTCCAGGTAGCATATTTCAGAAAAGCACTGTCCGCATCGAAGTAGGCGATATGGGGTTTATTCTCAGAATCGATGGCGAGCGATGAAAACTGCCCCACGTCAATCGCGCTGTCCACCGTCTCGATGAACCACGCCTGTCCAAACGCGGCGGTTACCACCACCACGAGCAGAACACCTATCCATTTCTTCATATAACGCCTCCTAAGGGGTTAAGTTTTTACTTATCTTTGATATTGCTTCAATACATAAATAATAAAGATTTTTCAGGGTTTGTCAAGGTCATCCTTAATAAAGAACCATTCTAAAAAACAAGCTAAATCGCTATATAATTAGTTATGGAGCTTAACAAATTTCTGCGACCAGCCGGTTCCTTTCAAGAAATACACCCCCTCCCTCAGACAACTGACATCCAGACAATCCCCATGCGCCTGCGCCTTCAGCCTGCCCAGAGCGTCGTACAGCGCCGCATCAACGGAACGGCTAAAGTAAAGCGTTGAAACTACTGGGTTTGGCCATATTTCTACGGCGCAGATCAACGAAGGAGCCGATTCCTTCACCCCAAGATTAAGGAAAAGAACCTTCATAAGCCCGTCGTACCCGTCGGCAACCAACAACGTATCGCCAACAGAAACAATATCTCGCGCCTCTCCGCCGGTATTCAGGCTGCCCAGACGATGCGGATGACCTGGATTTGATACGTCGTAGGCAAAGATTCCCGCGGCCCCATCGGCTATAAACAGTACATCGTTGCTTAGGTCAAGTGAAAAGGTAAAGTGTTCGCTGGGCAGGGATGAGAGAACACGCCAGTCGCTTAAAACATAAATAGCCGCACCTTCTGGGGCCTGGGCGGTAAAGAGTAGTGAGTCCCGGACGAACATATCCAACACGTCGTCTGCGGTGGGCTTAAGCTCCATTAAGACCGGAACTCCGGGATCGCTGACATCAACCAGCCAAATGCCGGATCCCTCCAATCCAACCCAGACTGTATCCCCGTCTTTGAGTATTGATAGGGCCCGGACACCAAACGCCAACCGAGCCACCTCGCTTGGATTAACTGGATCAGAAAGATCAACCACGATAAATCCAGATTTGCCGCAGGCAAGATAGGCAAAGCCCGAGTCAACTTCGGCCGCCCAGACGTGAACGCTGTCAAACGCCAGACGTGATATCAGGTTGACTTCGTCCGCCCCGGAGATATCGTAGAGGGCCAGGCCTTCCCAGCCCTCGGCAACGTAGAGGGTATCATTGTGAATTTCAAGGTCGCGCGGCCAATCTGGGGTTGAGGTCAAACGAGTGGGAATAAGCGAGTCATCGGTTGGAAAAAACTCCAGCTTGCCCCCCTGTCTCCCGGTAACGATCCATTCCTGGCTGATTGCAACAACCTCGCAGAAACCGCCGCGCACGTCGTTGTCGGTGATAAAGGAGTTCGCCGGATCGGCAATATCGAATACCCACCATGAACCAAGGTAGCCGGCCACAGCTCCGTAATCATTACCCAGTGAAATATCGTACGGCACAACGTCAACCTCTCCAAAACCAAAACTTGCCACCTCTTCATGTGAAACCAGATCAATAACGTGCACCGAGTCATTCCACGCAGTCACGTAAGCAAGGGAATCAGAAATATCCACGCCCCACACGGCAAATCCGGGAAGATTCTCTTTAAGTGTTAAATTGGATGAATCGGAGATATCGGCAATATTGACCCCCTTGTCCCAGGAACATACTACCGCGAGATCAAAAGTCGTATCCACGGCAAGCCCGTAGTGATACTGACCGGTCAGGCTGAGTTCGCCGACAGAAAACGGCATCGTGGGGTCGGATACATCCAGCGCCGCAAGGCCTTTAGATTTGTCTGTTGCGTAAAGAATGTCATCTTCGAGTTCCAGACAGCGCAGATTGAAGCCTGAAAGAAAACCGAGGAGTGCTGGAAACGATACATCGGTACAGTCGTATATCTCCAATCCTTCAGACCCCATGGCCGCATACACGGTATCGCCTCGGACTTCAAGGCCAAAGACCCGGCCTGCAGTTTCAAAGAGGTTGAGGAGTTGGGGGCTATCAAGTGATGAGACGTCAACGATTGCAATCCCCTGATCGTCAACCGCAACGTAGAGCCGGTCCCCGTACCTGGCCGTGGTGTAAGCCATGCCGGATAGCTTGAGTTCAGATAACCAGGCCACCTCTCCTGAAGAGCCTACCTCGCCGATTTCGAGCACCGCCCCGTTGGTGTAAAAGAGAACGTCGCCATCAAGAAGTACACAGAATCCGGTGCCATATGGACAGTGATCGAGCACCTCGAAGTTGTAGTCCTGGGAGTGAAAAGGAGTGGAGGGAAAATCCGGTATATCCCCCATCCCCCACGAAGCAAGAAGCGACAGTAACAGAACTGTCATACTACCATCCTAACGAGTAGGTTGACGATGTCAACTCAAACCTGACGGATTGCCCCCAAACTTACTGCTCCGTCCACACCGTGTCCTGGCCATCGTAGAAGTAAAGCAAGAGATCGGTTTGGGAGAAAGTATAAGGATAGCCTCGCGTTTCCTCGTAGTATTGTTTTAGCGCTCCCTTTCCCTTCAATCTCCAGGTTGAATGGGTATAGGTAGTTATTCCTGCGTTGTCATCATAAGTAGTTACGATCAAAAGCGTGTCTGTGGAATAGCTTACCTTTATCTCCCCATATTCGTCACTGTATGGTCCGGCAGGAGGGATGAGAAGAATTGTATCCCAAAACACAGGAACCTTATACTGCCCATCGACATTAAGGATTTCAAACTCTTCGCTCACTATATCCTGGAACCCGCCACCGCTCCACGTAAAGTTCCAGCCTTCCGGTTTGTAGATGGAGTCGGTTACCATGATGGTAAACGTGTCATAATACGTGGTATCCCAATCTCCTCCCTCGTGAGTAAAGATATGCTCATAACACTCACGCTCATAGCACCACTCGTAATCCATGCCGAACGGAAAGTAGGTGGTGTCAAGATCCAAAGGAACGATCTTCTCGACAACAAACGAACGAACCTCGCTGTAGTTCACATCAGGCGCGGTTCCGTCCGGCGGGTAGTCGAAAGACGCTACCTTCCAGTAGTAGGAGCCGTCGACCAGATTGTCGAAATCACCGCCTGACATGGTGTAGGTGGTATCGGTACAATCCTTTTCGATGATGGGATCACTAAAGTCTATTTCGCCGGGACTAAAGGGAGGGGTATATGCCTCGCCGACGATCACGATGCGGTAGCCGTCACAGAACGGAATAGAACTCCACACAAAAACAGGCGCTGCAAAAACCGCGGCGCCGTCAGCCGGTTCAAGCAAATCCGGCGCACTGGAGCCGCCGTTACCCGGGTTGCACCCGGCCATGGCAAGGGCTAATATCCCCATAATGAAGACATCTTTTCGGAACTTTTGCATAACTTGACCTCCTTTACAAATATAGGCTGATCTGGGGATTTGTCAACCGCTCCTTAAATCATTGACTGACAGCCAAATCCGGCTAAAATCGAGTAATGAAACCTGCTATTGAGGGTGGAGCACCCATTCGAGATGATTTCCTGGTATTCGGCAAGCCTGACATCAGGGAAGAAGATATTGCCGAGGTAGTAGACACCCTGCGCTCGGGCTGGATAGGTTCCGGCCCCAAAACCGAGCGCTTTGAGCAAATGTTTGCCGCCTATACCGGAGCCGGGCATGCCGTCGCAGTAAACTCCTGTACCGCCGGGCTTTACCTGTGTCTGGGCATGCTCAATCTGGGACCGGATGACGAGGTTATCACCACTCCCCTGACCTATCCTTCGACCGCAAACGTAATCCTGCACCACGGGGCAAAGGTGGTGTTCACCGACGTTGATGAGGAAACAGGCAACATAGACCCTGCCCTGATAGAAGAGAAGGTAACTGAACGAACCGCCGCACTGATACC